>NZ_JAURWA010000034.1 GCF_030655195.1 Patulibacter sp.
GGGGGGGGGGGGGGGGGGGGCCCGGCGGCCCCCGCGCCCCCCCACCGACGGTGGGTGGATCAGGCGGTGGTCAGCGACTGCAGGCCGGAGAGGCTGAGCTGCTCGACGCGCTCGTCGGCGGCGTCGAAGTCGTGCGTCTGCGAGTTCTCGCTGGGGAAGGCGGCAACGGTGATGCCGGCGCCCTTGGCCGCGGCGACGCCGTCGAGGTTGTCCTCGATCGCGACGCTGCCGCCGGCGTCCTCGCCGAGCGAGGACAGCGCGTACAGGTAGGCCGACTCGTCCGGCTTCGGACGATCGACGTCGGAGATGCTGACCAGCAGGTCGAAGTCGGAGCGGTCGACGGCGCCGCCGAGCGCGTCGACGACGGCGTCGACGTTCTCCTTCGAGGTCGTCGTCACGAGGGCGATCTTGTAGCCGGCGTCCTTGCCGTCCTTGATCGTCTCGACGACGCCGGGGCGCGGCGAGAGGCCGGCGTCCTTGACGGACTCCTGGAAGAGCCGGGACTTCGTGGCGTGCACGGCCTCGGCGTCGACGTCCTCGCCGGTCTCGGCCGCCTTGTCGGCGACGCGCTGCTTGCCGCCGGCCTTCTTCAGCAGCTCGCGGTAGTCGTCCTGCGACCAGTTCCAGTCCAGGCCGTGCTCCTTGAACGCGCGGTTGAACGCGTCGCGCTGGAGCTCGGAGGTGTCGGCGATGGTGCTGATCGATCCGAAGAGGATGGCGGCCATGGGGGCGGTCCTTGGGTCGTGCTTGGGGGGTGCGTCCGGCGGACACCGGACTGTCCTGCTGGCTCTACCCCGCGCTGCCCGTCGGTACGCGACGTCCCCCCGGACCGGTTGCGGGAGACGGACCGCCCCCTCGGCCACCCCCGTCTCAGCGGTTGTTCAGCACCCGCTCCAGGCCGTCGAGCGTGCGGTCCGCCCGCACCTCGATCCAGCCCTTCAGCATCCCCTCCACGGGCTTGATCGCCAGCCCGCCGATCGTCGCCGTGAACGCGACGGTGCTGCCGCCGCTGCTCGGGGTCACGCGGAAGTCGACGCCCATGTTCGACCGGCTGGGCCCCTTGCCCTTCAGGACGAACCGGGCCGGCACGTCGAGCTCGACGACCTCCCATTTCACCTCGCCGTTCAGCCCCAGCACCCGGACCTTGTGCTTGAACGTGACGCCGCGGCGGGCCTCCGTCGGGATCGGTCCGGCCCAGCCCTTGTGGAGCGCGAACCAGGTCGGCCAGCCCTCGAGGTCGGTGACGACGGCCGCCACGTCGTCGGGGGTGCCGGGCACGTCGCGGCTGCGGGTGATCTCGATCATGGCCGCGACCGTACCGCTGCGGTCGGCGCCGAGCGGGTCGAGGTGCTCAGATCCCGGCGAGGTCCAGGCGCAGGACCTCGGCGCCGGGCACGACCACGCCCTCCAGGCCGAGCAGGAAGCGCTTGCGCTCCACGCCCCCGCCGTAGCCCGTGAGCGCGCCGGCCGCACCGATGACGCGGTGGCAGGGGACGACGATCGAGACCGGGTTGCGGCCGTTGGCCAGCCCGACCGCCCGGGCGCCGCCGGGGACGCCGAGGCGGACGGCGAGCTCGCCGTAGGTCGTCGTCGTGCCGTAGGGGACGGTGCGCAGCGCGTCCCACACGCGGTGCTGGAACGGCGTGCCGACGCTGACGGCCACCGGCGTGGCGAAGTCGCGCAGCTCGCCGGCGAAGTACGCCCGGAGCTCGGCGACCGCGTCCCCGAAGGCGGCGTCGTCGCGGACCGCGTCGTCGGGCAGCGGCGGCCGGTGCCGGTGCTCCTCCATGTAGAGGCCGCAGAGCCCGGCGTCGGTGCCCACCAGCGTCACGGTGCCCACGGGCGTGGGCGTCGTCGTCCAGCGGTGGGCGGTCATGGGGCCGAGTCTGACGGGCGGGGCGGACCGCTAGGCGTCCGCGCGGCCGAACGACTCGCGCTCCGCCAGCCGGTTGGCCCGTCGCGCCTGGGCCTCGCGCTGACGCCGCTGGGCCGGCAGGTCGTCGTCGGCGACCTCGCGCGGCGGCACCTCGACGGGCCGGCCGTCCTCGCCGATGGCGACCATCGTCAGGTAGGCCGTCGAGGTGTGGCGGGTCTCGCCCGTCTGCAGGTTCTCGGCGGTCACGCGCACGCCGACCTCGACCGACGTCCGCCAGACGGCGTTGACCGTCGCCTCGAGCGTCACGACCTCGCCGACGTCGACCCGCGAGTTGAACGACATCCGGTCCATGCCGGCGGTGACGCACCGGGCGCGGCAGTGACGGACCGCCGCCAGGCCCGCGGCCTCGTCGCAGAGCTTCATGATCGTCCCGCCGTGCACGAACCCGCCGGTGTTCGCGTCCTCCGGCCCCATCCACTCCACGAGCGTCGCCTTCATGGCGCACAGCCTCCCACGCCCCGGTCCGCGCACGGCTCCCCGACGCCGGAGGAGCGCCGGGTACCCTCGCCCGATGCGTCGCGCCCTCCCCCCGCTCGTCCTCCTTGCGACCCTCGCGGTCGCGGCGCCATCGGGGGCGGCGACGTCCCCGGAGCCCCGGCCGGCGAAGGGCCGCGCCGTCGTCGTCGCCACGGCGCCCCGGACGAGCTACGCGGTCTTCGCCGCCAACAAGCCCGTCGACCTCAACGTCGTCTACCACCGGCGGTCCTCCTCGGCCGCCGTCCGCCTGGCCGTCCGCCCCGGCGCGGACTCGTGCCCCTCGCGGCCGCGAGCCGCCGACCGACGCCGGGGCGGGGTCGGCGGCAGCTCCTCGAGCGGCCGGGCGTACGTCGCCACCGCGATCCGCATCCGGGCGCGCGTCGGGGTCAACCGCGTCTGCGTGTGGGCGAAGGAGGGATCGGGGTCCTTCCGGCGTCGCGTCGTCGTCCGCGAGACCTTCGCCCGCAACCTCTTCGCCGCCACCACCGCGCAGGGCTCGCAGGGCGACCTCGCGATCGCGGCCGCCACCGTGCTCTCGTCCTCGCCGCTGTCCGGGACCCTGACGCAGCAGACGCTCGGGGGCGGATCGCCGTGCGGCGTCGAGTCGCGGCCGCTGCAGCCCTACCGGATCGGCGTGATCCAACGCGCGACGTACTCCGTCGGCACCGGCTCGGTCTGCACCGGGCTCGCCGTCCAGGCGGCGTCCGGTCCGTCCTCCGCGTCGCTGGCGGTCGGGACCGTGCCGGTCGGCGCCCCGGCCGCCGTCGTCGGCCACGTCGGCGACTGCGACGCCGAGATCCTGAAGTCGGTCCCGGTGCCGCGCGCCGCCGTCCCCGCGTTCGTGGCCGCCGCGGGCTGCCGTCTGGGCCGGGTGCTCGACGGGTCGGACGAGACCAGGAGGCGCGGTGGCCGACCGGCCACCGGCAACGCCTACCTCGCGGTGTACCGCGGCCGCACCGTCGACGTGGCGCCGAAGGGCACGAGGATCGACGTGCTGATCGACGCGCGCTGAGCCTGCGTCCACCGGTGCTCGGCGGCGTCCCGCCGCCGACCCGCCCGACCCCGACCGGAGGCGGGCCGACGGGAGGCGGGCCGACCGGAGTCGGGCCGAGCGGCGGCGGGGCGTCAGGCCGGCAGGGGGACCCCGAGCGCACCGGCCAGCGCTCCGAGCAGCCCGGCCCCGAGCAGCACCGTCAGAACGCCTGCGCGCCCCGTCAGCAGCGCGACCGCACCGGCCACGAGCAGGGCGACCTGCCACGCCTCGCCGATCGCCAGCGCGAGGGGCACCGCCGCGCCGAGGATCGCCCCGATCGCCGCCGGACCCGCGCCGTCGAGGAACGCGCGCAGCCGCTCGTCGTGCCGCAGCGTCCCGAACCGGGGTGCGAGGGCGAGGATCAGGGCGAACGACGGCGCGAACGCCACGACCGCCGCGAGAACGGCGCCCCCGACGCCGTGCGCCGCGTAGCCGACGCCGGAGACGGTGTGGACGACGGGTCCCGGGGTGACCTGTCCGAGCGCCACGACGTCGAGGAAGCGGGCATCGGTCAGCCAGCCGTGTCGCTCGACGGCGTCGGCGCGCATGAGCGGCACGATCACGAACCCTCCCCCGTAGGACAGCGCGCCCACCTTGAACGCGGTCCACGCCAGCGGGCCGATCCCCCCGACGGCCGCGAGCACCGGCAGCGCGACGGGCCAGGCGTGCAGGCGGAGAGGCCCCCGGACCGCCCCGCCGCGCGACGACCGGGGACGCGGACGCAGGACGAGTTCCAGCAGTCCGCACCCCACGAGCACCAGCACGACCCACGGCCCGGCCAGCGCCGACGCGACGGCGCCCAGCACGACGTAGGTGACCCAGCGCGCCGTCCGGCCCGCCCGTGCCCGGGCCAGGCTGGGCCCCAGCAGGGACCAGCCGGCGTGCACGGCCACGGCCGCGACGACCGCGCCGGCTCCCGCCCCCGCTCCGCGCACGGCGGCGGGCGGCGCCCCCGCCAGGAACAGCGCCGCCAGCGCGATCATCAGCACCAGCCCGGGCAGCACGAACGCCAGGCCGCCGACGAGACCGCCGAGCCGCCCGCCGACCCGCCAGGCGGTGAGGATCGCCAGCTGGCTCGAGGCCGGGCCGGGCAGCAGGTTGGTGAACGCGATCGCGTCCTCGAACTCGTCCGCGTCGATCCACCCCTCGCGCTCGACGCAGCGCTCGCGCAGCATCGCGACGTGCACCGGCGGCCCGCCGAAGCCCAGGCAGCCGATGCGGCCCCAGGCCCGGAGGACGGTCCCCAGGCCGACGGCGGAGGTCGGTGGTGGTGCGGAGCCGGTCACGCGGCGATCGAGGCTAAAGGGCGACGACGGCGGCGGCGTGGCCCGGCGGTGACGATCGCCCACGACGAGCACGTCGCCGGGATCCGGGTAACACTGACGGGGCCATGGACTTCCGCAGCCTCTACCAGCACGGATTCGCCCGGGTCGCGGCCTGCACCGCCCGGGTGAGCATCGCCGACCCGCAGCGCAACGCGGAGGCCGTCCTGCGGCAGGCCCGGGCGTGCGCGGACGAGGGCGTCGCCGTGGTGGTGCTGCCCGAGCTGACGCTCACGGGGTACTCGATCGAGGACCTGCTGCACCAGGACGCCGTGCTGGACGGCGTGGAGGACGCGCTGCGCACCGTCGTCCAGGGCACCACCGACCTGCTGCCGCTGCTCGTCCTCGGAGCACCGCTGCGCCACCGCAACCGGATCTACAACTGCGCCGTGGTCGTCCACCGGGGCCGGATCCTCGGCGTCGCCCCGAAGTCGTACCTGCCGACCTACCGCGAGTTCTACGAGGCCCGCCAGCTCGCGTCGGGCGCGGACGAGGACGGCGAGATCCGCGTCGCCGGCGCCGACGTGCCGTTCGGGCCCGACCTGCTGTTCGCCGCCGACGACGTGCCGGGCCTCGTCGTCCACGCCGAGGTCTGCGAGGACATGTGGGTCCCGGTGCCGCCGAGCGCCGAGGCCGCGCTGGCCGGGGCGACGGTGCTGCTGAACCTGTCGGGCAGCCCGATCACCGTCGGCCGGGCGGACGACCGCCGGCTGCACGCCCGCGCGGCGTCGTCGCGGTGCCTGGCCGCCTACGTCTACGCGGCCGCCGGCGAGGGCGAGTCGACGACCGACCTCTCGTGGGACGGCCAGACGATGATCTTCGAGAACGGCGTCCTGCTCGACGAGACCGAGCGGTTCCCCGACGGCGACCGCCGCTCCGTCGCCGACGTCGACCTCGACCTGCTGCGCCAGGAGCGCATGCGGATGGGCACCTTCGACGACAACCGCCGCACCCACGCGGCGCGGACCGGGCGCTTCCGCCGCGTCGGCTTCGTCCTCGACCCGCCCGACCGCGACCTCGGTCTGCGCCGGACGCTCGAGCGCTTCCCGTTCGTGCCCGCCGACCCCGAGCGGCTCGAGCAGGACTGCTACGAGGCCTACAACATCCAGGTCGCGGGCCTGGGGCAGCGGTGCTCGGCGATCGGCGATCCGAAGATCGTCATCGGCGTCTCGGGCGGCCTGGACTCCACCCACGCGCTGATCGTGGCGGCGAAGGCCATGGACCGCGCCGGCCGCCCGCGGACCGACATCCTCGGGTTCTCGCTCCCCGGCTTCGCGACGAGCGACGGCACCCGGACCAACGCCCACCGGCTGATGGACGCCCTGGGCGTCACGAAGGCCGAGATCGACATCACGGACACGGCGACCCTGATGCTGAAGGAGATGGACCACCCGTTCGGGCGCGGCGAGGAGGTCTACGACGTGACCTTCGAGAACGTCCAGGCGGGGCTGCGCACCGACTACCTCTTCCGCATCGCCAACCAGCGCGGCGGCATCGTGCTGGGCACCGGCGACCTCTCCGAGCTGGCGCTGGGCTGGTCGACCTACGGCGTCGGCGACCAGATGAGCCACTACAACGTCAACGCCGGCGTGCCGAAGACCCTCGTCCAGCACCTGATCCGCTGGGTCATCGAGTCCGGGCAGTTCGGGTCCGACGTCAACGGGACGCTCGCGGCGATCCTCGACACCGAGATCAGCCCGGAGCTCGTCCCCGGGGACGAGCTGCAGTCGACGGAGTCCAAGGTCGGTCCGTACGCGCTGCAGGACTTCACGCTGTTCCACGTCCTGCGGTACGGCTTCCGGCCGTCGAAGATCGGCTTCCTCGCCACCCACGCCTGGGGCGACGTCGAGGCGGGCCGGTGGCCGCCGCACTTCCCCGACGCCAAGCGGGCCGCCTACGACCCCGCAGAGATCCGCCGGTGGCTCGAGGTCTTCTGCCGACGGTACTTCGGGTTCGCGCAGTTCAAGCGCTCGGCGCTGCCCAACGGCCCGAAGGTCTCCGCGGGCGGGGCGCTGTCCCCCCGAGGCGACTGGCGCGCCCCGTCGGACGGGAACGCCGCGGCGTGGCTGCGGGACCTCGAGCGGTGGGACGTCGAGGAGTGGTCGGCGGGCTGAGCGCGTCAGGCGACCTGCGCGTCGAGGAAGTCCAGGACGACCGCGGTCACCAGCGGATGCGTCGGCTCCTCGTTGAAGGCGTGCGCGACGTCGACCTCGACGTACTCGGCCCGCAGGTCCTCCGCCAGGCGCCGGACGAGCGGCGTCGGGGTGGTCAGATCCTGCGTGCCGCCGACGACCAGCGTGGGCACGGTCGACGGGCGCACCGGCTCGCGGCTGCCGAGCAGGAGGCTCGCGAGGACGACCCACGACTCGTCCGCCCGGAAGGCCTGGGCGCGGCGGAGCGTCGCGGCCGTGACGTCGGACGAGTAGAGCCCCGCGGGCCGGCTGCGGCTCAGGCGGGTCACGACGCGCATGCTGAGGGCCGCGCCCAGCAGGCCGACCGAGTTGACCGGCCGACGGAGCGCGCCGCCGAGCATCGACCGCACCAGGCCCGTCGGCGGCGCGGGCATGAGCAGCACGAGGCCGGCGAGCTCGTGGCGCCCGGCCGCACGGAGGCAGGCGAGCCCACCGAGGGAGTGCCCGACGAGCACGGGCGGGGCGTCGCAGGCCTCGATCGCCTCGGCGAGCGTCCGGTCGATCGCCGCCAGCCCACCCCGGTCGAGCTGCGGCAGGCGGCGACCGTGGGCCGGCAGGTCGACGATGCGCGTCCGGTGCCCGTGGGCCTCGAGGTCGTCGCGGACGTCGTGGAACGCCGCCCCGGTCGTCCAGGCGCCGGGGACGAGCACGAGCGGCGCCGTGCCGAGGGTCGCCGGACCGTGCGCCGCGGCACGCGGTCCGGTGGACGCGTGGATGTCCGCGGGGTGGGCGGGACGGCGACCGTTTGACACTGTCACATCATACGGCGCCCTCGGGCGCCCCGCCTCAGGCGGACTCGGCCGCCGCGTCGTTGCGGTTGGGCCACGGGACGGTGACCTGGACGGTCACGGTCGTCTCGAACGGACCGTCCGACGAGCCGTCGGCGCGCTCCACCTCGGACGG
The DNA here is from genome assembly GCF_030655195.1 of Patulibacter sp. Taxonomy (GTDB): domain Bacteria; phylum Actinomycetota; class Thermoleophilia; order Solirubrobacterales; family Solirubrobacteraceae; genus Patulibacter. The sequence goes on from NZ_JAURWA010000034.1 coordinate 7,864, forward strand.
CCCGGTGAGCTCGGCCGCGTCCCGCTCGTCGAGCGTCACCGTGCCGGTGGCGTCGACCAGGGTGGCGAGGGCGTCGTCGCTCGCGGCGCGGTCGGCCTCCGCGAAGCGCAGCGCGACGGTGACCGTCCAGTCCTCCGGGCGCACCTCGAGCCCGTCGTCGGGCAGGCTCACGGCGCGCTTGGCGGAGGCGGAGACCTCGACCTGCCCCGTCGTCCCGGCCGCACCGAGGGTGGACTGCACCCAGTCGGCGACCCGGCCTTCGATGTCGGCCGAGCGGGCTGCGTCGTCTGTCGTCATCGGTCGACCGTACGCGACGGACCGCGGCCGCGCGGTCGGGCCGGGCGGACGGGCCGGCCGATCGGGCCGGCCGGGGAGCCGGTCGGCCGGGCGTCCGCCGGGCGGTCCCGGGGCGGTGCGGACCCCCGCGCGGTCAGACCGGCGGGTCCGGGTCGTACTGGATCCCGCGTCGGACGTCCTGCGCGCGAGCGGTGCCGGCGAGCCGGTCGACGAGGTGCAGCGCCATGTCGATCCCGGCCGAGACCCCGGACGACGTCACGACGTCCCCGTCGTCGACGAACCGGTCGTCGGGCCGGACGTCGATGGACGGGTCGAGCTCGGCGAGCAGACCCAGTGCGGCGTGGTACGTGGTCGCGGGGCGGTCCCGGAGCAGCCCTGCCGCGGCGTAGACGAGCGACCCGGTGCAGACGCTGGTCATCAGGGGGACCTCGTCGCGCATCCGCCGGACCCACGCCAGGTGGGCCTCGTCGTCGAGCTGCGGACGCGTGCCCTCGCCGCCGGGGTGGACGAGGACGTCGAGCGGCGGGGCGTCGTCGAAGCCGTGGTGCGCGTGGACGACGAGGCCCTTCGCGCACGTCACCGGACCCCCGGACCGCGAGAGGCACGAGACGCTCCAGCCGTCCTGCGGGAAGACCTGGGTCCAGTGGGAGAGCACCTCCCAGGGCCCGATCGCGTCGAGCTCCTCGACGCCCTCGAAGAGCAGGATGCCGATGTGTCGATCGGGTCCCGGTCCGTTCTCGTGGGTCCCGGCGGGGGTGTCGTCCTCGGCGTTCGAGCCCATGCCGCGAACGTAGCGGACGGCGGCGGCAGCGACCTGTCGCCGGGCGCGCCCCTGCCCCGCCCGCCGGCGCTCAGCGCGCCTTCGCCGCGGCCTGCCGGACCGCGCGGTCCAGCGCGTCGACGTCGCCGGGGTCCTCGACGCGGGCGCCCGTGGCCGATCCGCGGGGCACCACGTAGACCGACGGGGTCGCGTCGGTCCGCAGCGCGGCGGCGAGCCGCTCGGCGGCCGCGATGCCCGACCGGGACGCCGGCGTCTCCCGCACGTCGACGTCGTCGGGCTCCAGGCCCGGGGCCGCTCCGGCGATCGCCCGGAGGACCGGCTCGCTCGCCCACGCATCGAGCTCCGAGCCCTGGTTCCAGAACGCCAGGTGGGCGAACGTCCAGAAGCGGTCGGTCGCCGCGAGGGCGTAGGCCGCGCGGCGCGCGCCCTCCCCGTCGGTGGTGCCCGCCGGTGCGTCGCGGAAGTTCACGAGCTCCATCCGCAGGTTGGCCCGCCCGGTCCGCACGAGGCGGTCGACGATCGCCGGCTGGGTCTCGATCTCGTGGGCCTTGCACGCCGGGCACTTCAGGTCGGCGACCTCGAGGATCGTCACCGGCGCGTCGCGGCGCCCCAGCGTCGTGCCGTCCTGGCGGAGCCCGCGCAGCAGCGCCGTCGTCTCGGCCACGCCGCGGACCCCGACGCCGTCCACCTCGGTCCGCGAGCCGTCGTCGGCGGGGTCGCCCTTGAACGCCCCGAAGGCGACCACGGCGGCCACGAGCAGGACGACGACGCCGGCGGTCGCACCCAGCGCCCGCAGGCGGCGCCGGCGGTCGGTCGCCGAGCGCTCCTGCGCCTCGCGCTCCTCGCGGGCCCGGCGCAGCCGGTCGCGCTCAGCAGATCCCGACACCGCGCACCACCCCTTCGATCGGTGCGACGGCGTCGGGCACGGCGGCCAGGGCACAGCGGAGGACCCCGGGGCCGACGATCCGGGCGGGCAGTCCGTCATCGGCGGTCGGACCGGTCGGGGGCGTCGCGCCGGAGGTCACGGTCAGCACGCCGGCCAGGGCGAGGACCGCGACGCACAGGGTCGCGAGGGCGCGCGTGCGCAGCGCCGGGAGCGGTCGGCGGGTCGCCGGGCCCCGTCGGGCCGCCGCCGCGGTGCGCAGCGCGAGCCCCAGCTCGGGGACGTCGAGGTCGCGGTCGGTCATGCGGGCGGCACCAGGCTGCGGAGGGTCGACAGGCCACGGCTGACGCGCTGGCGGACCACCGCGGTGGAGCACTCCAGCTCGACGGCGATCTCGGCGTAGTCGCGATCGTCGAGGACGTGGGCGATCACGGCCTCGCGCTGCTCGGCGGGCAGGCGGTCCAGCAGCCGGACCGCCTCTCCCCCGCGCGCCAGGTCCGCGAGGCGCTCGAGGTGCTCCAGGGTGTCGTCGCCGAGCACGAGCGGCGGCACGCCCATCCGCTCCCGGGCGTCGCGCCGGACGCGGGCCGAGCGGTAGCTGTGCGACAGCACGTTGCGCGCGATCCCGAACAGCCAGCCCACCGCCGCGGCACCGTCCCGGCCATCGAAGCTCGCGGCGCCCTCGAGCGCGGCGGCGAAGACCTCGGCGGTCAGGTCGGCCGCGACCTCCGGGCTGCTCGTCCGCCGCAGCATGAACACGAGCACCGCGCGCTCGTGCCGGGCGTAGAACTCCCCGAACGCCGCGGCGTCGGCCCGGGCGAGCAGCTCGTCGTCGGACCGTCCCCGGCCTCTCCAGCGTCCCATCACCCCTGTAGTACCGCGACGGGCCGCCGTGTGACAACACCGCGGTCGTCCACCACGGTCGGCGGGTCCGCGCCGGCCCGTCGGACGTGCCGACCCGCCGGGCCCGGCGCGGGCCCCCGGTGAGCCGCGGCCGTCCCGTCGCGCGCCGAGCAGGGGCCTCGGCGCCTGGCCCCGTAGGCTCCCCTACGTGAACTGGACGATCGACATCCCCGCGGAGTCGCTGCCCGACCTGCCGCCGCTGCCGCCCGAGCTCCGCGCGGCCCTCGACGAGGCGCTGTCGCGGCCCGCCCTGCAGCAGCCCTCGTGGCCCGATGCCGACTACACCTCGCGCGTGCGCCGGATGCTCGAGGCCGTTCCGCCGGTCACGCTGCCGATGGAGGTCGACCGACTGCAGGAGCGCCTGGGCGCCGTCGCGCGCGGCGAGGCGTTCCTCCTGCAGGGCGGCGACTGCGCCGAGACGTTCGTCGACAACACCGAGGCGCACCTGCGCGGCACCATCCGCACGCTGCTGCAGATGGCCGTCGTGCTGACGTACTCCACGTCGATGCCGGTCGTGAAGATCGCGCGCATCGCCGGCCAGTACGCCAAGCCGCGCTCGTCCGACACCGACGCCCTGGGCCTGCCGTCCTACCGCGGCGACATGGTCAACGCGTTCGAGCCGACGCCCGAGGGTCGTCGTCCCGACCCGGTGCGCATGCTCCGCGCCTACGCCAACGCGTCGGCCGCGATGAACATGACCCGCGCGATCTCCGGGCACTCCGACCTGCACCACGTCCACGAGTGGAACATGGACTTCGTCGCGAGCGCCCCCGCCGGCGCGCGCTACGAGCGCGTGGCCAACGAGATCGACCGCAGCCTCCGCTTCATGAAGGCCTGCGGGGTCGACGACCACGCCCTGCGCGCCGTCGAGATGCACGCCAGCCACGAGCTCCTCGTCCTGGACTACGAGCGCGCGATGCTCCGCCTCGAAGGCGGCCGGCTCTACAACCTCTCCGCCCACATGCAGTGGATCGGCGAGCGGACCCGCCAGATCGACGGCGCCCACATCGCCTTCGCGGCGCTGACCGCCAACCCGACCGGCGTGAAGATCGGCCCAAAGACGACGCCCGCCGACGCCGTCGCGCTCGTGCAGGCGCTCGACCCCGACAAGGTCGACGGCCGCGTCACGCTCGTCGCCAGGATGGGCAACGGCAACGTGCGCGAGGTCCTGCCCCCGATCGTCGAGGCGGTCGAGGCCTCCGGTCACCGCGTCGTCTGGCAGTCCGACCCGATGCACGGCAACACCGAGGAGGCGCCGTCGGGCTACAAGACGCGCCACTTCGACCGCGTCGTCGACGAGGTCAAGGGCTTCTTCGAGGTCCACCGCGCGCTCGGCACGCACCCGGGCGGCATCCACGTCGAGAACACCGGCGAGGACGTCACCGAGTGCCTCGGCGGCGGCCAGGAGATCTCGGACGAGCAGCTCGCCACGCGGTACGAGACGGCGTGCGACCCGCGACTCAACACGCAGCAGTCGCTCGAGCTGTCGTTCCTCGTCGCCGAGATGCTGCAGGAGCAGCGCTGAGCTCCGACCCCGTCCGGGGCGCCGGCGCACCCGGCGGCGGGCCGGTCCCCGCCGGGCCGGTCGTGCCGCGGGAGGCCGGCGCGGTGCTGATCGTGCGCGACGGCCCCGGCGGTCTCGAGGTCCTGATCGGCCGGCGCTCCGAGGCGTCGCTGTTCCTCCCCGGCTACTGGGTCTTCCCCGGCGGCCGGGTCGAGCCGGAGGACGGCGAGGGCGACGGCCGATGGCGCGCCGCGGCGGTGCGCGAGGTCCACGAGGAGGTCGGGCTGCGGCTCCACCCCGACGCGCTCGTCCCGTTCGACCGCTGGCTGACGCCGGAGGGCCTGCCCCGCCGGTTCGACACGGTCTTCTTCCTCGCCGCGGTCGACGCGACCGCCACCCCGGCCGGCGACGCGCACGAGATCGACGTCGCCCGCTGGACGACGCCGGCGCGGCTGCTCGAGGAGGCCGAGGTCGGCCTGCCGATCCTCGCGTTCCCGACGCTCGCGCAGGTCCGCCGCCTGGGGACCGCGGCCACGACCGCGGAGGCCGTCGCGGCCTGCGGGACCGCGCTGCCGCCGACGACCATCACGACGATCGTGGAGGTCGACGGGCAGCCGGCCATGCACGTCGCCGGCGCGGACGGGGTGCCGCGACGCTTCCGCACGGGGCCCGTCCACCCGAACGAGCTGGCGCAGCGACCGCCGGTGTAGCGGCGCGGCGCCACGACGCGGAGCAGCGGCCCGCACGCCCTATCGTTGCGCCGCGATGCCCGACCCAGCGACCCGTCCGGTCTCCCGGCACCAGGCGGGTCTCGCCGCCCTCACCGTCGGGGCGCTCGGCGTCGTCTTCGGCGACATCGGCACGAGCCCGCTCTACGCGCTGCGCGCCGTGTTCTCCGCGGACGACGGTGCGGTGAAGCCGACGGAGGGCGACGTCTACGGGATCATCTCGCTCATCGTCTGGTCGGTCACGATGATCGTGTCCGTCAAGTACGTGACCTTCGTGATGCGCGCCGGCAACGACGGCGAGGGCGGCATCATGGCCCTCGTCGCGCTGATCAAGCGCACCGGCATCGACCGGCCGAAGGTCCAGGCCGGGCTGGTGGCCGCCGGCCTCTTCGGCGTGGCGCTGTTCTACGGCGACGGGATGATCACGCCCGCCGTCTCGGTGCTCTCCGCCCTCGAGGGCGTGGAGGTCGTCGCGCCGAGCCTGGAGTCGTTCGTGCTGCCGTCGACGATCGCGGTCCTCACCGGGCTGTTCGTCATCCAGCGCTTCGGCACCCACGTGATCGGACGCGTCTTCGGGCCCGTGATGATCGCCTGGTTCCTCGTCCTCGCGTTCGCGGGGATCGGCCGGCTGGTGCACCACCCCGCGATCCTGCGGGCGCTCTCGCCGCACTACGCGGTCGAGTTCATCGTCTCCCACCCGGGGATCGCGTTCATCTCGCTCGGGTCGGTCGTCCTGGTGGTGACCGGCGCCGAGGCGCTCTACGCCGACATGGGGCACTTCGGTCGTCCGCCGATCCGGCGGGCGTGGTTCTTCGTGGTCTTCCCGGCGCTGACGCTGAACTACATGGGCCAGGGATCGCTGATCCTCGACGACCCGTCGGCGATCTCGAACCCCTTCTACCTGCTGCTGCCCGACTGGGCGCGGGTCCCGGTCGTGGTGCTCGCGACCTTCGCGACGCTGATCGCGTCGCAGGCGGTGATCTCCGGCGCGTTCTCGGTGACGCGCCAGGCGATCCAGCTCGGGTTCCTCCCCCGCCTCTCGATCCGGCACACCTCCGACGACGAGATCGGTCAGGTCTACGTCCCCGCCGTCAACTGGGCCCTGTTCGTGGCGGTCGTGGCGCTCGTCGTCGGGTTCGGCTCGTCCGAGCGGCTCACCACGGCGTACGGCATCGCGGTCACCGGCACGCTCCTGATCGACTCGATCCTCTTCCTCGTCGTCGTCCGGGTCCTGTGGCGGCGACCGCTGTGGAACGTCGTCGCGGGCGCCGCCGTGTTCGTCACCATCGACGTCCTCTTCCTGGCCGCGAACGTCCCGAAGGTCGTGCACGGCGGGTGGTTCCCGCTCGGCATCGGGGCGATCGTCTTCCTCCTGCTGACGACGTGGGACCGCGGCCGGGCCGAGGTCTCGGCCGCCCGCGAGGAGGCGGAGGGCCCGCTCCAGGAGTTCGTCGACCGGATGCACGCCCTGACGCCGCCGGTGCAGCGCCTGCCGGGCGCCGCGATCTACCTGAGCCCGGGCCGCGCGACGACGCCGCTGGCGCTGCGGGTCGGTGTCGACCGCCTGCACGGGATCCCGGAGGAGGTCGTCGTCGTGACGGTGGAGACGACGACCACCCCGCACGAGCCCGCGAGCGAGCGCATCGTCTTCGACCCGCTGGGCCACGACCACGACGGCTACAGCCACATCACCCTGCGCTTCGGGTTCCAGGACCGGCCCGACGTGCCGGCGGCCCTGGCGCTCGCCCGGCGCAGCCCCCGGGGTCTCGAGGTCGACTTCAACCCGTACCACGCGACCTACTTCCTGTCGCACATCACGATCGTCGCCGACCGCTCGCCCGGGATGGCGCGCTGGCGCAAGAAGCTCTTCCTGACGATGGCGCGCAACGCCTCGAGCCCCGCGGACTACTTCGGGCTGCCGGCCGAGCGCGTGGTGACCCTGGGGTCGCGGATCACGTTCTGAGTCGGGACGGCCGGGCGAGGGCCCACACCTGGACGTCCTCGCCCTCGCGGCGGACGTCCTCCACGCGGTGCGCCAGGCCGTCGTAGTGGAGGCCGGTCGCGCCGGGCCGGACGACGGACTCGGGCACGTAGGCGTGACCGCGGTCGACCCAGGACGTCGCCTCCGTGCGCCGGGTGTGCAGGCGCACGGCGATCAGCGTGGAGACGGTCGGGGGTCCGGGGGGTCGCAGCGGTCTGACGCGGTCGGGACGGATCTCGAGGGTCCGTCGACGTCCGGGGCGACGTCGTCCGGCCGAGCTCCGCACCCGGGGTACGGCGGCCGGTCCGTCGCCGGACGTCCCGCACCCGCGGTCAGCGACCGAGCAGGCGGACCCCGCGCGGGAGGATCTCGTGGTTCCAGCCCCGGGGCGACGTGTCGAGGGCCGAGTACATCGTGAAGGCGTCCCCGACGCGGTGCCCGAGGTACGGGCTCGCGGCGACCAGCACCAGGAGCACCACGCCGGCCGCGTACGTCGGGCGGAGGTCGCGACCGCTGCGGGGACGGGCGCCGGCCCCGGCGCGGGCGGTCGCCACGACGACGGCCGCCAGCCCCAGCGCGCCGCCGGCGACCAGGACCCGGGTGGCCGACGCGAGGACGTCGCCCGTGGTCCGGCCGGGCGAGACGTCGGCCGTGAGACCGACGACGACCCACAGGAGGACCAGGACGCCGAGCACGACGACGCGGGTGCCGGACGACGTCCGGGCCGCGGCGCCGAGGGGCCGCAGCACCCGGTCCGGCAGGAACGCGACGTAGAGGGCGAGCATCAGCGCGGTGAACGGCACGGTGCCGGCCAACGCCAGCACCCCGTGGAACCCGAGACCGACCACCAGGGCGACCGTCCGCGTCCGCGGCCACAGGAGCAGGAGGGGCAGGCCGAGCTCGAGGGCCAGGGACCCCCAGATCGCGGGACCCACGTGCCACGAGCCGTCCAGCAGCGTCGGGTCGAACCAGACCACGTGGGCGGACAGGTCCCCCGCCGGCGACGTCGCCGGATCGAGGTAGTCCGCGTTCAGCTTCGACAGGGCGGCGGCCAGGTAGAGGACGACGAGCTCCGCCCGCAGGAACGGCCGCAGGCCCCGGAACACGGCACCGGCTCCCAGGAGCGTCCGGGCCCGGACGGACCGGACGCCGACGTCCACCGCCAGGCAGCCGGCCAGGACGAGGACGAGCAGCAGGTGGGTCCCCAGGGCGGGGAGCTCGGCGACGATCGCCACCGCGGCCGCGGCGAGCAGCACCAGCAGCCGGACGACGGCGGTCGGGCGCGCGACGGTCCACGCGGCGGCGAGCACGACGGCGAACCACGGCGACCCGACGACGAGGCCGTGCCACCAGAGGACGTGAAGGACGAGCGCCGCGGAGAGCAGGACGGCGAACAGCCCGAGGGACGTGCGGTCGTCGGCCGCGTCGTCGACCGCGTGACCGGCGTGATCGCCCGCCGGGGCGCGGTCGAGGGCGGCCACCCGATCGAGTCTAGGCGCGGCCCCCCGCCGTCGCGCCCCTCACCCCACCCGCACGCTCACCCGCCCGGAGCGGGCCGGCAGGACCATCTGCCCACCGCCGTACCGGGCGGTGATCCGCAGGCGCCGCGACCCGCCGCGGGCGACGGACGCCGGCGGCCGAACGACCGCCGTGAAGCCGCAGACGCCCTTCGCGCGCCGGAGCAGGACCGTCGTGCGCGCGACCCGCCGCCCGCCAAGGGCCGCGTCGACCCGGACGCGCCCGGCGCAGGCCTCCGGCGGGGTAGCCGCCGAGAGCCGCAGGCGGCCCGTCACACGCAGCCGGTACGGCGCTCGTCGGTCCCGCGACGTGCTCGCGCGCAGGGTCAGGCCGAGGGGGCGCAGCCGGCCCGGGGCGACGGTCGGCGCGTCGCCGTCGGACACGCGCAGGCGGCCGATGCGGATCCGCTGCGGGTGGTCACCGACGGGGATGCTGGCGATCTCCTTCTCCTGCTCGTAGGAGAGCACGGCCACGCGATCCGCCCCGGAGACCGAGACGTAGCACTGCTTGCCGTCCATGCTGTTCGTCGACCAGTACGGCTTGGACCCGACCGGGATCACCGTCGCCTTCAGCGTGTCGCGGCGGACGATCGCGGCGTAGTCGGACATCGTCCCCGCGGCGCAGAGCTTCGTCCCCTCCGGGTTGATCGCCAGGCCGTGGTGGGCGGAGTCCAGGACGTAGTCCGTCCGCGCCACGTTCCGCGACGAGTCCGACAGCGGCAGCGTCGCGACGCGGGTGACGCGGTCCTCCTGCAGGTCGTACTCGACGAAGCCGTGGAGGAACGAGAACTGCAGGTAGACGTAGCGCTCCCCGGGCGCGACGGCCATGGGACGCACCGCGGCGCTGATCTCGGGGTGCCCGGCCTCGTCGAGCTTCTTCCGCATGTCGATCGACCGGATCACCTCGTACGTCCGCGCATCGACGATCTCGAAGATCCGCAGGCCCTTCGTCCCGTCGAACATCGGCTCGTCCAGCGGGGTGAACACGCTGCCGATGCTCGCGTGGAAGATCGTCCTCGCGTCCGCGGAGTAGTTGCTCTCGTGCGGCTGGTCGCCCGACGCGAAGCTCGAGACGATGCGGCCGTCCTTCGTATCGATCACGTGGACCTTTCGGGCGGTGGACGCCGAGACGAGGACCCGGGTGCCGTCGGGGGAGATCGCCATGTGGTCCGCGCGGATCCCCTCGACCTCGGTCCGCCACACGATCGCGCGGGTCCGCAGGTCGATCGCGACGACGTCCTTCAGGCTCGGCCGGGAGACGTAGATCGTGCGGCCGTCGGGCGACGGGAACAGGTCGTCGACGAGCTGGTCGCTGCCCATGCCGATCTGTTGCCGGATCAGCAGGAACGCGGCGAGCGCCGCCGGGTTGGACTCGATCTGGCGCATCCGCTCGGGCAGGTCCGGCACGACGTTCAGCCGGAAGAGGCGCCGGAACGTCGCCGGATCGATGACGTCGGCGGTGCCGTCGTGGTTGTTGCCGACGACGAGGATCTCGCGGGTGCCGGGCACGTGGGCGGCGGACTCGACCGCACCGGCCGGCGCTGCGCCGGCGGCGAGGGCGAGCAGCACGCCGGCCATCGCTCCCACCGCGGTGGTGGTGCGACGCGGACGGGCGGGGCGCCCGGAGGTCGTGCGGGCTGGTCGGTCTTGGCGCTCGGAGCGCATCGGGTCTCCTCCGACGGGGTGGTTCGACGTCCCCACGGGCATGTGGGACGGTGGCGTGCGCGACACGATCTGGCGCATCGGGCGCCGTCGCCGCGATCCTACGCCGGGGCCTCCGGGCCGGTGGGGAATTCCGTGGTCGCCCGCGCCGGTCCGGGACCGGCGCAGGATTCTCGGGGCGTGCGGTGTACTTCCCTCCGATGCCGGAGACCCGCCCCGCGCGAGCCGCGCCCCTGCCCCCGGCCCCGACCCCGGCGCGCGGATGACCTCCTCGCCGCACGTCGGGCGCAGGCTGGCGTCGCACATCGTCATGGCCGGCGGCGTCGTCGCCGTCGTCACCGCCGGTGCCCTGGCGACCGTCGTCAACAGCGAGGCGCAGCACGTCACCGCCCCGCTCGCACCGATCGCGCCCGGGACCCTCAGGATCCTCGACGACTCGAAGCCCGGCGCGGCCCAGACGCTCCTCCTGACCGGCCTGGACCACCGCTACGCCGACGGTCCGAAGGCGCCGAGCCGGTCTGACACGATGATGCTGGTGCGTCTGGACCCGAAGGCGAAGGCGACGACGGTCCTGACGCTGCCGCGCGACCTGCGGGTCACGTCGCTGGGCCCTCCCGGCCAGCAGAAGCTGAACTCCGCGTGGGCGATCGGCCGCTCGACGCTCCTGACGAAGACCATCCGCACGACGCTGCTGGGCACCCCCGCCGAGCCGTTCCGGATCAACGACGTGATCTCGATCCGGTTCGACGCGTTCGCCAAGACCGTCAACCACTTCGGCTGCCTCTACGCCGAGGTCGACCGGAAGTACTTCGTCGCGCCGAACTCCGGCCACGCGCAGATCGACCAGCCGGCCGGCTACCAGCTGCTCTGCGGCGAGGACGCCCTGGCGTACGTCCGCTTCCGCGTCGGCGACAGCGACATCATCCGCGAGGCGCGGCAGGCCAACTACGTCACCGACGTCCGGTCGCAGATCGACCCGCTCGACGTGCTGACCGGCAACCTCCTGGGCGAGATCGGCAAGTACGTCGGCACGAACGTCAAGACCCCGCGTCAGCTGCTCGGCCTCGCGAAGCTCCTCGTCGGCGTCGCGGAACTGCCGACGTCCCGCATCAAGCTCGGCGACCTCAGCGATGCGACGGACGGCTCGGGGGATCTGCTGACGACCCCCGCGGCGCTGGCCAGGGCGAAGCGCGAGTTCCTCCACCCGAAGGTCGCGCGGCAGAGGACGAAGCCCGCACCGAAGGCGAAGGCGGCGGCCACGAAGGCGCCGAGGCGCCGCGCCGCGAAGGTCCGCGCGACCACGCCCGCCACCCTGACCACGGACACCGCCGGCGTCGCGCAGGCCGCCGCCGCGGTCGCCCCCGAGGCCCGGGGCATCGAGGTGCAGGCCCCGACGCTGCGGTACGGGCGCGGCGCCTACGAGCCGGAGATGACCCGCGGCTACTCCATCCTGGATCGCAGCCGCAGGCCCCGCTGGCCCAGCTACCGGATCGTCGCGACCACCGGCGACAACGGGCAGTACTACGGCGTCGAGGGCACGACGTGGAAGACCCCGCCGGTGCTCCAGCTCGCCACGGACGAGGTCCGCCTCGGCGGCCGCACCTGGAAGGTCCAGTACGACGGGCGCAACGTCCGCCGGCTGCTGTGGCAGGCGCCCGGCGGCACCTACTGGATCACCAACACGCTGACGGACGAGCTGACCCCCCGCGAGATGTACGCCCTGGCGCGCAGCGTGCGGCGGGCCGGCTGAGGCACCCCGCCGCGCACCGTCGGTTCACGCGTCGGCGAAGGCCCGCCCCGCACGGTCGTCCGCTCCCACCGGGTGCAGGTGCCGCGACGGTACCCTGCACGGATGCCCGCCCTCAGGTCCCGCACCGTCACGCACGGTCGCAACATGGCCGGTGCCCGCTCCCTCTTGCGGGCCTCCGGCGTCGCCGCCGCCGACATCGGCCGCAAGCCGATCATCGCGGTCGCGAACTCCTACACGCAGTTCGTCCCCGGCCACACGCACCTGCAGCCGGTCGGGACGATCGTCTCCGAGGCGATCCAGGCCGCCGGCGGCATCGCGCGGGAGTTCAACACGATCGCCGTGGACGACGGCATCGCGATGGGCCACGGCGGGATGCTCTACTCGCTGCCCTCGCGCGACCTGATCGCCGACTCGGTGGAGTACATGGTCAACGCGCACTGCGCCGACGCCCTGATCTGCATCTCCAACTGCGACAAGATCACGCCGGGCATGCTGAACGCCGCGCTGCGGCTGAACATCCCGACGGTCTTCGTCTCCGGCGGCCCGATGGAGGGCGGCACCGCCACCCTGGTGGACGGGACCGTCCGCAAGCGCCTGAACCTCGTCACGGCGATCGCCGAGGCCGTCGCCGACGAGGTCTCCGACGAGGACATCGCGATCATCGAGGAGAACGCCTGCCCGACCTGCGGCTCCTGCTCGGGCATGTTCACCGCCAACTCGATGAACTGCCTGACCGAGGCCCTCGGCCTCGCGCTCCCGGGCAACGGCTCGATCCTCGCCACGCACACCGCCCGCAAGGACCTCTACGAGGCCGCCGGCCGCTGCGTCGTCGACATCGCGGCGCGGTACTACGACGGCGACGACGAGTCGGTGCTGCCGCGCTCGATCGCCACCCGCGAGGCGTTCGAGAACTCCATGGCGCTCGACGTGGCGATGGGCGGTTCCACGAACACGGTCCTGCACATCCTCGCCGCCGCACAGGAGGCCGAGCTCGACTTCACGATGAAGGACATCGACGAGGTCTCCCGGCGCGTCCCGTGCCTCTGCAAGGTCGCCCCGAACGGCGACTACCTGATGGAGGACATCCACCGGGCGGGCGGCATCCCGGCGATCCTCGGCGAGCTGCGCCGCGCCGGTCTCTTCCACGAGGACGTCCGGACGGTCCACGCGGGGAGCGTCGACGACTGGCTCCTGACGTGGGACATCCGCTCCGGGCAGGCGTCCGCCGAGGCGATCGAGATGTTCCACGCCGCCCCGGGCTGCAAGCGCTCCGCGAAGGCGTTCTCGCAGTCCGAGCGCTGGGAGTCCCTGGACACCGACGCCGCCGACGGCTGCATCCACAGCGTCGAGCACGCCTACTCCGCCGACGGCGGCCTGGCGATCCTCTACGGCAACCTCGCGGTGCGCGGCTGCGTCGTGAAGACCGCCGGCGTGGACGAGTCGATCCTGACCTTCAGCGGCCCGGCCGTGGTCGTCGAGTCGCAGGACGACGCGGTCGACGCGATCCTCTCCGACCGCGTGAAGGAGGGCGACGTCGTCGTCATCCGCTACGAGGGTCCGCGCGGCGGCCCGGGCATGCAGGAGATGCTCTACCCGACCTCGTACCTCAAGGGCCGCGGCCTGGGCAAGGCCTGCGCGCTGGTGACGGACGGCCGCTTCTCCGGCGGCACCTCGGGCCTGTCGATCGGCCACGTCTCGCCCGAGGCGGCCTCCGGCGGCACGATCGCGCTGGTCGAGGACGGCGACACGATCACGATCGACATCCCCAACCGCTCGATGAGCCTCGACGTGCCCGACGCCGAGCTGGCCGCGCGCCGGGAGCACCTCGAGTCGACGACGGGCTACGTCCCGGCGGCCCGCGACCGCGTCGTCTCCCCCGCCCTGCGCGCCTACGCCGCGATGGCGACCTCGGCGGACACCGGTGCGGTCCGCGACGTCAACGCCGTCGAGCGCGCGGTGGCCGCGGCGGCGGACTCGCGCTCAGCGGCGGTCTCGGGCGACTGACGGGGCCGGCGGGGCGGCGAAGGTCGTCAGGCCGTGCCCGAGAGCACCAGCCGGCCTCCTCGCAACGCCCCGTTCAGCGACCGGCGCGGGGTCCGCGGATCGATCACCCGGACGGTCAGGTCGTCGAGGACCACGACACCGCCGTGCGGCAGGTGCTCGGAGGCCGCCGCCGGGCCGGACAGGAGCGCCGCCTTGCTGCGACGCTCCGCCTCGAGGGCGGTCGGGGCCATCGCGCTGACCTGCACGATGCCCGTCCAAGCCGGGCGGCCCGTCGCCGGGTCCAGGAGGTGGTGCGCCGGCAGGCCGTCGGGCCCGACCCAGCTGCGGCGGGCGATGCTGCTCGTCGCCGTCGCCCCCGCGGTCCGCTCGACGACGTGGGCGACGCCCGCCACCGGGTGGGCGATGCGCACCTCCCGCCGGGCGCCCCGCGTACCGCCGAGCCGCAGGTCGCCGCAGCAGTCGACGACGAACCGCTCGTAGCCCGAGAGCCGGTCGGCGAGCAGGTCGGCGAACAGGCCCTTCGCCAGCCCGCCCGAGTCGATGTGCACCCCGGGCGGGCGGGTGACCGTGCCCGCCCGGCGGTCGACCGCGACCGATGCCCAGCGCCGCCGTGGGTCCGGGCCCGCGGGACGCCGCGGGGGCGCCGCCGACAGCGCCCTCCCCAGGTCGACCCCGGGGCCGGCGAGGTGCTCGGCGTATCCGGCGCGGCGCACCTCGTCGGCGAACGTCGCGTCGACCAGACCGCCGGATGCGTGCCCCGCGTCGACCGTCGCCCGCGCGAGCAGCAGCAGCTCGGGAGATGCGGCGACCGTCCCGGCCGGGTCGGCGTTCAGGAGCGAGAGCTCGCTGCCGGGCAGGAAGCGCGAGAACCGTCCGTGCCACGCGACGAGCTGTCGCCGCACCGTCGCGATCGCCTGCGGGGCCGGACCGAGCGGCCCCGTCCCGGAGAGGTGCACGGAGCACGTCCCCCCGAAGCACGCGAACGTCTCGTGGTGCTCCGGCGACATCCGGGGCGGACGCGACGACGCCTGGTCGGTCCCACGCCGGTCGACGTCCCGTCCGTCGACTCCGGGTCCCACGGCGCCGCTCCGCGCTGCGCCCCGCCCGCCGGCTCCACCTCGGTCGGCTCCGCGCCCGTCGCCGCCGCGTCCCTCGTGATCATCGGAGCTTCGGTCCATGCGACGCATCGTCCGCCCCGGACCTCAGTGGCTCGCGAAGGGACCCTGGGAGTTCCCCGAGTGCCGTGCGGACGTCCGGGCCAGGGCAGGACGTCCACGCCCCTCCCCGCTCAGGTCCCGCAGAACGTCCGGTAGCCCGGCCCGAAGCCCGACGGCGCCGGCAGCGCGTAGGCCTCGAGACCCGACCGCGCCTCGAACGGCCGGGCGAGGACGTCCAGCAGCCTGCCGAACGGGCCGAGGTCGCCGACGGTCGCCGCGGCCAGGGCCTCCTCGACGAGGTGGTTGCGCGGGACGTACACCGGGTTGACCGCGTCCATCCCGTCCGCGACGGCGGCGGGGTCCCGGCCCTCGGCGGCGAGGTCGGCCCGCCACCGCGTCGCCCACGCGTCGAACGCCGCCGGGTCCGTCAGGAGCGAACGCGAGGCCGTGTCGTCGCCACGCACCGCGGCCGCCAGCGACCGCAGGAACGCGGTGTGGTCGGCACCCTGCTCGTACATCAACGTGAGGAGGTCGTCGAGCAGCGCGTCGTCGCCCGGCGCTCCCTGCAGGCCGACCTTGGCGCGCATCCCGCGGGACCAGTGCTCCGCGTAGCGGACGGGGAACGTCTCGAGGACGCGGGTGAGCCCGGAGATCGCGGTCGGCTGGTCGTCGTCGACCGCCGGCAGGAGCGCCTCGGCCAGCCGGGCGAGGTTCCACTGGGCGATGTGCGGCTGGTTCCCGTAGGCGTACCGGGCGCCCTCGTCGATCGAGCTGAAGACCGTCCCGGGATCGTGGGCGTCCATGAACGCGCACGGGCCGTAGTCGATCGTCTCGCCCGAGATCGCGACGTTGTCGGTGTTCATCACGCCGTGGACGAAGCCGACGAGCATCCACTGGGCCACGAGGGCCGCCTGCGCCTCGACGACGGCCTCGAAGAGCGCGAGGGCGGGGTTCTCGGCCTCGGCGGCGTGCGGGTGGTGCCGGGTGACCGCGTGGTCGATCAGCCGGCGCAGGATCGATCGGTCCTCCAGCCGCGAGGCGTACTGGAAGGTGCCCACGCGCAGGTGGCTGGCGGCCACGCGGGCCAGGACCGCACCCGGCAGCACGGTCTCGCGCTGGACCTGCTCGCCCGTCGCGACGACGGCCAGCGACCGCGTCGTCGGGATGCCCAGGGCGTGCATCGCCTCGCTGACGAGGTGCTCGCGCAGCATCGGCCCGACGGCCGCCCGACCGTCGCCGCCGCGGGCGAACGGCGTGCGGCCGGAGCCCTTCAGGTGCAGGTCGTGCCGGACGCCAGCCGGGTCGACGATCTCGCCGACGAGCAGCGCGCGTCCGTCGCCCAGGCGCGGGCTGAAGCCGCCGAACTGGTGGCCGGCGTAGCCCATCGCCACCGGGGTGGTGCCCTCGGGGGCGACGCGGCCGACGAGGACGTCGAGGCCGTCCGGCGCGCGGAGGGCGGCGGGGTCCGCTCCGAGCTCGAGGGCGAGGGCCTCGTTGAGGACCAGCAGCGTCGGGTCGGCGGCCCCGGCGCCCTTCCACGGCATCGACAGCTCGGGCAGCTCCCGCACGAACGAGTCGTCGAAGCGGAACAGCGACGTGGAGGTGACGCTCATCCGTCGAGGCTAGCGAGGCCGCGCGCTCGCCCCGGCGGCATGCGCCTCGGCGCGACCTTCCGCACGCGTCCTCACCGCGTCCTCCGTGGCCTGCCCGTCGCGCTCCGGTCCTTCAGTGGTGGTGATGGTGGTCGTGGCCCGCCAGCGCCGCGGGCGGGAGGCGGCCGACGAGGACCGCGGCCAGTGCGGTGGACAGCGGCACCGACAGGACGAGCGCGGCGCTGCCCACGAGGGTCGAGACGATCGGCTCGGCCAGTCGCGCGTCGTTGATCGCGTCGGTGAACGTGACGCCGTTGGCCGAGGCGACGAGCAGCAGGGGCAGCGTCGCGCCGGCGTAGGCGAGCACGAGGGTGTGGATCGTCGCGGCGAGGTGGTCGCGGCCGACGACGAACGCCTCGCGGTAGAGCGCGCGGGCGGGGAGCTGCGGGCTCGTGCGGTGGAGCGCCGCGACGGTCGAGACCTGCGAGACGACGGTGTCGGTGAGGACGCCGAGCGCGCCGATCACCATCCCGGCCAGGAGGATCCCCTGCAGCGGCAGCTCTCCCCCGCTCTGCAGCGCGAACGCGCCCAGGTCGCCGTCCTTGCCGTCGAGGCCGGCCAGCTCGCTCCACAGGGTGCCGAGCAGCGCGGCGACGAGGAGCGACACCCCGATCCCGGTGACCGCGGCGAGGCTCTGCGCCGTCACCCCGTAGGTCAGGCCGGTCGTCACGAACATCACCGCCAGGGCGCCGACGGTCGCGACGAGGAGCGGCGATCTGCCGTCGAGGATCGCGGGCACGAGCCACAGGACGACGAGCGACAGGCTCATCGCGGTGCCGACCAGGGCGAGCAGTCCGCGACCGCGGGCGACGAACGCCCCGAGCAGCGCGAAGAGGATCGCCAGCGCCACCAGCGGGGTGCGCCGGTCGACGCCGCTGAAGGCGTAGGAGGGCTCCCGGTCGGCGCCGGTGGCGGACGGGTCGGCGCCGGTCGTGCCCGCGTCACCCCTCGTCGCCTCGCCGACCGTGTCACCGGGGACCGGCGCGGCCCCCTCGGCCGGCTGCTGGTCCGCCAACCGGACCCGCTGGCCGGTCTCGAGGTCCGGACTGACCTCCTCGGGCCCCAGCACGATCTGCACCTTCGCGCCCTCGTCCCGGCCCTCGTCGACGCGCACCTCGGCGGTCCGGCACCGCTGGTCGGTCGGCCCGCCGCAGGACGCCGAGCGCACCGCGGTCACCGTGCCGGCGACCGTCGGGGTCCCGGCACCCGGAACGGTCGGCCGGTCGCCGGACGGCCAGAGGGCGATCAACCCGACCACGGTCAGGACGGCGACCAGGGCGACCGTCCCGACGAGGAGCCGCCCCGGGGCCGTCCCGACGATCGTCCGCAGCGCGCTCACGACGACGTCCGACCGCTCGTGGCCCCGGTCGTCTCCGGTGCGCCTGCCCGGGCGCCGGGTGCATGGCTGGCGCGAGGGGCACGGGGAGCGGTCGCGTCGGTCACGCCGCGCAGGCTATATGGGACTGACTCCTATCCGCGCCTCGGCCGTCACGGCGTCCGCGGTGGTCGAGTCGCGGGCGATCCCCCGCGGCCGGCGCCCCGTCCGTCGGCGACCGGGCCCGTCAGGCCCGCGCCGGATCGGTCCGCAGCAGGGGGTCCCGGGCGGCGAGCCGTTCCAGCACGAGGTCCGTCCCGACGCGCTGCATCAGGAGGTGCTCCCCGACGGTGATCCCGACGGCCTGCAGGACGAGGTCGGGACCCGTCGTCTGCACGAGCGGATCCACGCGGATGCCGAGGGCGACGAGCCCCGAGCCGGCCCCGTCGACGGGCGCGCCGGGCGCCAGCCGCGCCCCGGCGTGG
This sequence comes from Patulibacter sp., assembly GCF_030655195.1. Lineage (GTDB taxonomy): Bacteria > Actinomycetota > Thermoleophilia > Solirubrobacterales > Solirubrobacteraceae > Patulibacter. The sequence continues at coordinate 26,483 of NZ_JAURWA010000034.1, forward strand.
AAGGGCCGCCCGACGGCGATCGCGGTCCGGGCCGCGCCGTCGAGCAGCGCGAACGCCCAGGACGGCGGGGCGTCGGCGGCCGGCGCGAGCAGGGTCAGCTCCTGGGCGAACGGTGCGGGCTCCGGGCCCCCGTCGCGGCGCGCGGGCACCACGCCCGCCAGGCCGAGCGTCACGAGGTGCCAGTGCTCGGACCCCCGGTAGGCGGCGATGCCCCGGAGGACGTCGCCCGCCGGGGCCCGGGCGATCTTCCGCACGGCCCCCTCGCCGTAGTGCGCGGCGAACGCCTCCTCGACGGTGGCGCCGGCGGGCGTCGGCTCGGGGTGACTCACCCGGTCGACACTACCCACGGACTGTCGCGGGACGGCGCCTGCGGCTCCGTCGGCGCGACAGCGGGGGCGCCTGCGGAGCCGTCGGGCCGGCACCGGCGGCCCCTGCGCTACGTTCGCCGGGTGGCCCCGACGCCCACCCGCCCGTCCGCGACCGCGCCGATCCCCCTGTCCCCGGTGGACGTCCGGCTCCTCGACGCCCCACCGGTGCTCGCGCTCCTGCGACTGGACCGCGAGCTGCCGACCGAGGCGGTCCGCGCCGCGTTCCTCGCCCACGCGCCGCGGCGGTTCTCGGCAGCCGTCGACGAGTCGCAGGACCCCGCCGTCCTGCTCCCCGGACGCGGCGCACCCGGCTTCGCGACGCGCGACGTGCAGCCGCACGAGCTCGACGACGTGCTGGGGGTCGATGTCCCGTTCCCGGCCCTGGCCGCCGTCGGGCTCGACGACGCCCCGGCCCGTCACCCGCTGTGCACCCTCGTCCACCTGCGGGTGCCGGGCGGCGACGCCCTGGCGTTCCGCCTGTCGCACGCCGCCGGCGACGGCATGAGCCTGCTGGCGATGCTGGGGGCGATCGCCGGGGACCTCGAAGGCGTTCCCGCGGACGGGCCGCGCGACCGGACCCTCCGGGTACCCGCGGACCGCTCGCGCGACCCGGATCACCGGGCCGACACCGCGCCGCAGCAGGACGTCTCGAACCGGGACGGCGCGAGACGCGGCGGCGACGCCGACCCGACGGGGTCGGCCGTCCGAGGCACCGGGACGGCCGGCGACGCCCGCTGGCTGTCGGTCCTCCCCCTCTCCCGCGGGTGCCTCGCCGAGCTGGACGCCGTCGGTCGCGAACGTCCGGACCTCAGCCCCACCATGCGACGGATGGCGGTCCTCGCGCGGCGCATCGCCGCGCTGGTGCACCCGCCCGAGGCGGGACTGCGCGTCCGCATCCCGGTCGACCTGCGCCACCGCGACCTCGGCATCCCGGCCGCCGCGATCGGCAACCACTGGTTCGACGCGCTCGCGGTCCTGGACGGCCCGCAGGCCGATCTGCCGGCGGCCGGCGAGCTGGCCGACCACCTGACCGCCGCCGTCCGGGCCGCGGCCACGACCTTCCGTCCCGGTGACGTCGAGCACCGCCCGGACGAGAGTCTCCGCCTGCTCCGGGACGTCCCGGTCGTCCCCCTGCGACGCGGCGTCGACCTCGTCCACTCCGCGCTCCCCGCGCCGCGGTGGCCCGGGGTCCGTGAGCTGGTGGTCATGGGCTCGGCCCTGCTCGGCGTCGTCGACGTGCGGGGCGCCACCCGCGTCCCGCTCGTCACCCCGCGCCCGCTGCCGGCGGGTGTCGTGGAGCTCTGAGGCGGGCGAGACCGAACCGTCGTCCGCGGGTCGGTCAGCGACGGGCGTCGCGCGACGCGTCCGCCCGATCCCACGCGTCGCGGTAGGTCGTCGCGAGCCAGGCGTCGAGACGGCCGTCGTCCACGTGGTCGGGCAGGCGCGTGGCGGCGAGCGCCTCCTCGAGCCGGCGCGCCGCGGCGTCGACGGCGGCCAGCGCGCCGTCGCTGTCGACCTCGCCGCGCCGGACGGCCATGATCTCGGACCGACGCGGTTCGGCGACGGGCAGGGTGATGGCTCCGGTGCCCAGGAACTCGGCGCCCTGGTGCGCGATCCGCAGCGCGTGCATCGCGTACTTGCCGTCGTAGCCGTCGGCGACGCGCTCCCGGTCCCGGACGTGCGCGGGGTCGGCGATCTTGCGCCGCTGGGCCTCGAGGTAGCCGAGGAGCGCCCGGCCCGCCTGACGGGTCGCGAACCACGGGGCGATCTCCCGCAGCCGCTCGCCGTCCGGTGTGATGTGGACGAGGTCGTCGCCCTGCGCGAAGAGCGGCAGGAGGACCGTCAGCGAGCCCTTGCGCGCCAGCATGCAGTAGCGCCGCAGGCCGTAGACCGTCAGGTCGACGTCCCCGGCGCCGGACGGTGCGCCTTCGGGCTGGGTCCGCCACACGAGATGGTCGAAGCGCCGGGTCCCGAGCAGGTGCTCCGGCGGCTCGATGGTGACCCCGAGCTCGTCGCGGTCGTCGTGACCGCCCAGCGCCAGGCCGTGGACGGTCGAGCCCACGAGGCCGAGGAGGATGAGGCCGTCGTGGGCGATCGCCATCGCGCGATCGGGATCCGGCTCCAGGGACTCCACCGTCGGCACGGGACGAACGCTACCGCCGAGGGCGGCGGCGGTCGGACGACCGCCCCCGTCCCCTACGGCGCGTCGAAGGACACCGGCTGCCCCGTCCGCGGGTGCACGATCGGCTTCAGCACGCCGGCGAGCTCGTCGCGGCGGGGCTCGTGCTGGGTCGGCAGGCGCAGCTGCTCGCCCAGGTGCGCGGCGTCCTCGTCGTTCGCGAACCCCGGTCCCAGCGTCGCGATCTCGAAGAGGACGCCGCCGGGCTCGCGGAAGTAGATCGCGTCGAAGTAGTCGCGGTCGATCACCGGCGTGACGGTCGCGCCGGCGTCGACCATGCGGGTGCGCCAGGCCTCGTGGTCCTCGTCGCGCGACGCCCACGCGATGTGGTGGACGGTGCCCGCGCCGGGGACGCCCGGCGCGGACGGGGCGGGGTCCAGGGTCCAGTGCACGTGCTGCTCGGACCCGAAGGCCGTCCACTCGCGGCTCTCGCCCTCCACCGGCTCGCGGCCGAACCCGAGCAGGTCGGTGAGGACCAGCGCGGTCGCCTCGGGATCGGCCGAGAACGCACGCACGCCGACGATGCCGCAGATCGCGTCGGCGGCCGGGATGTCGGGATGGGTCGCCGTGAGCTGCTCGCCGATGTCGTGCACGAGGAGCTCGAGCTCGAGGCCGTCGGGGTCCTGCGTCACCAGCCCCGCGGGTCCGCCCTGCACGGGGATGCCGCGGTCCTGCAGGCGGTGACCCCAGCGCTCGAGCGCCTCGACGGTCGGGACGGCCAGCTGGATCCGGTGGACCATCCCCGCGCCGGCCCGGCCCTTCCGGGCGCCCTGGAACGCGAACCAGGTCAGGATCGACCCCGGCGCGCCCCGCTCGTCCCCGAAGTACAGGTGGTAGGCGTCGGGCTGGTCGAAGTTGACCGTCGTCTTGACCAGCCGCAGGCCGAGCACCCCGGAGTAGAAATCGACCGTCCGCTGGGCGTCGGCGGTGACCATCGTGACGTGGTGGAGGCCCTCGAGCTTCATGCGGTCCAGCGTAGTGCGCGCGTGGGTCGGGCCCCGCGCAGACGGGTACGCGCCCGACATGCTGATCGCCGAGGACCTCGCGCTGCTGCTGCACGACGACGACTCCGGCAAGCAGCTGACGACGCAGTACACGGTCGACGTCGCCCTGGCCGGGGCGATCCTCCTCGAGCTCGCGCTGCGCGGGGCCGTGCGGATCACCGGCACCGCCGACGCGGGGCCCGCGGGCAGGGTCGTCGCCGACGGCGAGGCCACGACGGGTGACGAGCTGCTCGACGACGGCCTGCGGACGGTGCGCGGGGCCGCCGGGAAGACGCCCGACGTCGTGCTGGAGGAGCTGCGCCAGGGCCTGCGCGACCGCGTGCTGACGCGGCTGGTGGCCGCCGGCGAGCTGCGGCGCGAGGAGCACCGGACGCTGGGCGTGTTCAAGCGGGTGCGCTGGCCCGCGGGTCAGGGCCGTCGCGAGGACGACGTCCGGCGGGACCTCGACGCCGCCCTGCAGCAGGGCCGGGAGCCCGACGAGCGGACCGCGGCGATCGTCTCGCTGCTGTCGGCGACCGACCTCGTCCGCCGGGTGGTGCCGACCGACGACCACAAGGCGACGAAGCGGCGGGCGGACGAGATCGCGAAGGGTCCGTGGGCCGCCGACGCCGTCCGTCAGGCCGTCGAGGACGTCGCGTCCGTCGTGATGACGACCTCGATCATGGTCGCCGCCGGGAGCTGACCGCGGCGGTGTGGTGGAGGCGGCCGGCCGCGCCCGTCAGGCGACCGGCGACCCCGACGCGTCGGGGGTCTCCGTCGCGGGCGCCGCCCCGGGCACGTCCGCCAGCGCCTGGCGCGCGAGCTCGAGCACCCCGTCGCGGCTGCCCGCGACGGCCATGAAGCGGGCGACGTGGCAGAAGACCGCGTCGGGGACGCCGGTGACCTGCTGCAGCGGCTCGCCCTCGAGGCCGCCCCACGACTCGGGAAGGGTCAGGCGGTTGGCGAACCCGTGGTCGCCGGCGGGCACGGCCTGCAGGCTCCAGTCGCCGCGGCTGCGGGGCGAGACGACCAGCAGCACCTCGGGCGCGTCGCGGACGACGCCGCGCCACGGCATGCCGCGGTCGAGCTCGAGGATCCGCGGGTCCGTGGCGCGGTCCAGCGCGGCGCGGACGAGGTCGGCGGCGCGGGCCCGGCCCTGCGACGCCTCGACCTCGCGCCGGACGATGCCCTCGGCCAGGTCGACGGCCTCGTCGAACGCCCGGCGCTCGGCGGCCGCGCCGTCCTCGGCGTCCCACGGCGGGTTCATCGCGGCGATGACGCCGGAGACGGCGTAGGGCACGGTGCCCTCGACGAGCGGCTCGTAGAGCTCCTGCCCGTTGTCGCCGGCGTCGATCGGGGCGACGACGCGGCCGTCGACCGAGGCCGCGACCTCGGCGCTCCCGGACAGCTCCTCGCCGAACTCCCGCCAGATCAGGCCGAACGAGGCGTAGCGGATGCCGTTCTCGCGCTCGCCGACGTCGCCCTGGTGGTGGTCGAAGTCACCGGTCGCGGGGTCGTGGCGCCGACCGACGTCGATGCGCAGCGCGCAGGTCGCGAGCTTCTCGGCCGAGCGGGTGCGGACGATCTCCAGCGGCCCCTTGACCATGCGCAGGACGGCGAGCGCGAAGACCTCGTCGGCGTGGAACGACCCTGAATGGGTGCCGACGCGCAGGGGCTCCGGCGTCGGGGCGGGCGTCTCGGCGGGCTCGGTCACCGCGGGGACTGTACTCGCGGACCCCGGGGCGGTCTGCAATCCACCCGGCGCCGTCGGCGGGCGGGTCCTCCCGCCCGGCCGCCGTCCCGCCCCGATCGTCCGGGGGCGCGCACCGGACGCCGCGGATCCCCGATCGCCCGGCGCGACGCGGCCCGCAGGCGCCGCGACCTATCCTCGGTGGGATGCCCGTGCCGCCCGATCCGACGCCCGTGGGCGCGTCGACCGACGGCGACGCGCCCGTGGATGCCGCCGCACCGGATGCGCCGGACGCGGGCGACGTCGCCCCGAGCGGGATGCGCCCGGGTCCGCCCTCGACCTCGTCGGTCGAGTCCGACGACGGACCGCCGGCATCCGACGGACCGCCGCCGTCCGACACGCCATCCGCCGCCCCCGCACCCGCCGACGACGCCCCGACCGCGCCCGACGAGCCCACCCCGCCGGCCCCCGAGGCCGCATCCACCGTCAAGCCCCCGACCGTCGGCGACCTCCGCGCCCGCCTGCGCGAGATCCGGCTGCGCGACGAGCACCGGCTGATCCGCAAGGTCGACCGGCTGCGCCACCAGAAGGACCAGGACGTCCGGGCGAAGGACCTGGCGAAGCTCGTCGGCGAGATCGAGCGGGCCGAGACCGCCGTGGCCGCGCGCCGCGAGGCCGTCCCGGAGCTGACCTACCCGGAGGACCTGCCGGTCTCGCAGCGCCGCGACGACCTGCTGGAGGCGATCCGCGACCACCAGGTCGTCGTCGTTGCCGGCGAGACCGGGTCGGGCAAGACCACCCAGATCCCGAAGATGTGCCTGGAGCTCGGGCGTGGGATCCGCGGGCAGATCGCGCACACCCAGCCCCGCCGGATCGCCGCGCGCACCGTCGCCGACCGCATCGCCGACGAGACGAACACGAAGATGGGCGAGGCGATCGGGTACTCCGTCCGCTTCAACGACCAGTCGGGCGAGAACACCCTCGTCCGTCTGATGACGGACGGTCTGCTGCTGGCCGAGATCCAGCGCGACCGCCTGCTGCGCCGCTACGACACGATCATCATCGACGAGGCGCACGAGCGGTCGCTGAACATCGACTTCCTGCTCGGCGTGATCAAGCAGCTCCTGCCCCAGCGGCCGGACCTGAAGGTCATCATCACCTCGGCCACGATCGACCCGGAGCGGTTCTCGAAGCACTTCGGCGACGCGCCGATCGTCGAGGTCTCCGGCCGCACGTTCCCCGTCGAGGTCCGCTACCGGCCCGTCCAGGATCCCGACGGGGACGGCGACGACGCGGACCGCGACCAGGTCGACGCGATCGGTGACGCCGTCCAGGAGCTCGAGTACGAGGCCCCCGGCGACGTCCTGGTGTTCCTCTCGGGCGAGCGCGAGATCCGCGACGCCGCCGAGGCGCTGCGCGGCCGGTTCGGCGGCGGCAAGGACACGCGGGTGGGGCCGGGCGGTGCGGTGGAGATCCTCCCCCTCTACGCGCGGCTCTCCTCCGAGGAGCAACAGCGCGTCTTCCGGCGCTCGCCGGGCGGCCGGCGCCGCGTCGTGCTGGCCACCAACGTCGCCGAGACCTCGCTGACGGTCCCCGGCATCAAGTACGTCATCGATCCCGGCCAGGCCCGGATCAGCCGCTACTCCGCGCGGCTCAAGGTCCAGCGCCTGCCGATCGAGGCGATCTCGCAGGCCTCCGCCAACCAGCGCAAGGGTCGCTGCGGGCGCACCTCGGACGGCATCTGCATCCGCCTCTTCTCCGAGGAGGACTTCGACGCGCGGCCCGAGTACACCGACCCCGAGATCCTGCGGACGAACCTCGCCTCGGTGATCCTCCAGATGGCCGCGCTCGGCCTGGGCGAGATCGGCGACTTCCCGTTCCTCGAGCCGCCGGACCGACCGCAGATCCGCGACGGCGTGCAGCTGCTCGAGGAGCTCGGCGCGCTGAAGCAGGACGAGGAGGATCCGAAGAAGCGCCTGACGCCGACCGGCCGCACGCTCGCCGCACTGCCGATCGACCCGCGCCTGGGGCGCATGGTCCTCGAGGCCGACCGCCTGGGCTGCACCGAGCAGGTCGTGGTCATCGCGGCCGCGCTGTCGATCCAGGACCCGCGCGAGCGGCCGCAGGACAAGCAGGAGCAGGCGCAGCAGTCCCACGCGCGGTTCAAGGTCGAGGGCTCCGACTTCCTCGGGCTGCTCAGCCTGTGGGAGTACCTGCAGGAGCAGCAGCGCGAGCTCTCCGGCAGCCAGTTCCGCAAGCGCTGCAAGCAGGAGTTCCTGCACTACCTGCGGATCCGCGAGTGGCAGGACCTCGTCGCGCAGCTGCGCCAGGCCGCCAAGGGCACCGGGATCACGGTGCCACGCGGTGGCGGGCGCCGTCCGGGTCTGACCCCGCAGCTGGGGTCCGACGGGCCCTTGGAGGCGGACACCGAGGAGCGCGTCCGCGCGGAGGAGGCCGCCGCCGACCGCCCCGCCAACGCCGCCGGCTCCCGCAACCCGCGCCGCCGGGGCCGGGGCCGGGGCCGCGACGCGCAGTCCGCCGCGCAGCCGTCCGAGTCCGCGTCGACGACC
>NZ_JAURWA010000083.1 GCF_030655195.1 Patulibacter sp.
CGGGGCGTCGGCGACGGGCGCCGGAGCATCCTCGCCGGCGGCCGCGGCGCGGGTGGCGGCGGCGTGGCGGTCGCCGGTCGGCGTCGTCGCGCCGGCCGCCCACGGGGTCATCGGGATGCCGACGTGCTCCTCGATCGCCTCGCGCTCGCGGCCCTGCTTGGGCTCGACGAACGTGATCGCGCGACCCGTGGCGCCGGCGCGGCCGGTGCGGCCGATCCGGTGGACGTACGTGTCGGGCGAGCGCGGCACGTCGAAGTTGACGACGTGGGTGACGGTCGAGATGTCCAGACCGCGGGCCGCGACGTCGGTGGCGACGAGGATCGGCACCCGGCCGCCCTTGAACGCGAGCATCACGCCGTCGCGCTGGCCCTGCGACAGGTCGCCGTGCAGCGCCCGCACGTTGTTGCCCCGGTCCTTGAGCAGGCGGTACAGGCGGTCCGTGCCGATCTTCGTGCGGCAGAAGACGATCGCCTGGCGCGGGCGCTCGGCGGCGATGACCTCGGCCAGCTGCTCCGGCTTGTCCTTCGACGCGACCTCGACGAAGAACTGCTCCACGCTGTCGACCGTCAGCGTGTCGGACTTGACCTTCACGTGCTCGGGCTCGTAGAGGAAGTTGTCCGCGAGCTTGCGGATCGGCGGCGCCATCGTGGCCGAGAACAGCGCCGTCTGCCGGCTGGAGGGGGTGCGGCGGAGGATCTTCTCGACGTCGTCGAGGAAGCCCAGGTCGAGCATCTCGTCGGCCTCGTCGAGGACGACGAAGCGGCACGAGGACAGCTGCAGCGCGCCGCGGTCGATCAGGTCCAGCACCCGGCCGACGGTGCCGACGACGACGTGGGCGCCGGAGCGCAGGCGGGAGATCTGCTCGCGGATCGGGGCGCCGCCGAACGTCGCGACGACCTCGACGCCCTTGCGCGCGCCGAAGCCGCGGATGGCCTGCGTCACCTGGATGCAGAGCTCGCGGGTCGGCGTCAGGACCAGGGCCTGGGTGTCCGTGTTCGTCGGGTCGACGTACTCGATGATCGGCACGCCGAACGCGGCGGTCTTGCCCGAGCCGGTCTGCGCCTGGCCGATGACGTCGCGCCCGTCGAGCATCGGCGGGATGCCCTGCTCCTGGATCGGGCTGGGCTTCTCGTAGCCGATGTCGCGTAGCGCCTCGAGGACGGGCTCGGAGAGGCGGAGATCGGCGAACGCGGTCATCACCCTTGATCCTAGGGCGTACCGGGGGTCCGCACGGACCGCCTGTTCCCGGGCGCGCGGAACCGGGAACCGAACGGCGGCCGGGCCCGCACCCGACCCCGACGGCTCCGGGCTCAGCCGACGTCGAGGACGAGCTTGCCCGTCGTCCGACGCGCGACGAGCGCCTCGTGCGCGGCGGCCGCCTCCGCCAGCGGCCAGCGACCGCCGACCTGCACGGTGACCTCGCCGCGGACCGCCCGCTCGAACAGGTCCCGCAGGGGCGCCCGGAAGCGACGCTCGGGGTCCTCGAGGCAGTGGAAGAGCCAGAACCCGACGACGGAGCGCGAGTGCCGCAGCAGGTGCCCCGTGCGCACCTCGTTCTGCTCCTTCGACGCGATGCCGCAGACGACGATCCGCCCGAACGGGTCCAGGGCGCGGAGCGAGGCGTCGAAGCCCGGGCCGCCGGCCATGTCGATCACGACGTCCACGCCTCGGCCGCCGTTGGCCTCCCGCAGGCGGTCGCCGAGACCCTCGGGGTCCGGATCCACCGCGACGTCGGCGCCGAACCGCAGCGCGGCCTCGCGCTTGTCGGCGCTGGAGGCGGTGGCGATCACGCGGCCCGCGCCCAGGGGCGCGGCGAGCTGGACGGCCAGCGACCCGGTGCCGCCGGCGGCCGAGTGCACCACGACGGTCTCGCCGCCCTCGAGCTTCGCGCAGGTGCGGTGCAGGTGCCACGCGGTCAGCCCCTGGATCAGGAGCCCGAGCGCCTGGTCGTCGGCCAGGTCGTCGGGCAGCGGGACGCAGCGGTCCTCGGGCACGACGGCCCATTCGGCGTAGGCCCCGCCGCCCTGGGTCATCGCGACGACGCGCTCCCCGGTGTCCTCGCGCGTGCCGACGACCTCCTGGCCCGGGATCAGCGGCAGGTGCGCCTCCTGGACGTACTTGTTCTCCCGCGTGTGCGTGTCGGCGAAGTTCACGCCGATCGAGCGGACCCGGACGAGGACCTCCCCGTCGCCGGCGACCGGCCGCGGGACCTCCTCGTGGACGAGCACGTCGGGGCCCCCGAACTCGTGCTGGCGGACGGCGTGCATCGTCGGCGCGGTCATGCGGCGGCGAAGGCTAGTGCGTCGTCCGCCCGGATCGGACCCGGAGCACGCGGGGCATCGCGAGGGCCGCCGACGTCCATCGTCCGTCCACCGCTGGCACCACAGCGGTGGACGACCCCCGGACGGCAACGCGGGCGATACCGGTTCGTCACGCCCCGGGCCTAGACCACGTCCCATGCGCGCGCACCACGACGGACGAGGACCCGGCCGGACGGCCGGGGTCCGCACCCGCGGGACGACCGGGCAGGGGTGGCCGGCGTGAGGCCCGTTCCCGGCGGCGACGCGTCGGCGTGGTCGGATCCGGCAGGGCCCGACGACGTGGACCGGCCGGGTCCGTCCTCCGGCGAGGACGCGCGGCTGGGCGCGGCGCGCCGGGCCCTGCACCGCCTCGGTGGCGAGCTGCGGGAGACCTCCCGGGCGCTGGACGGCGCCCTGGACGCCGCGTCGGGCGCGCCGGACGAGGAGCGGGGCGGCGAGGGCTCCGGCCCGCGCGACTGAGGCGGCGAGCAGGCGTCGGCCCGGATCCGTCGATCCTGGCGGCGCGTCGGCGGCCTCAGGCGGCCTCCTCAGGCGGCGGCCTCAGGCGGCGGCCTCAGGCGGCGTCGATCATCAACGGCGGCGGCCTCAGGCGGCGGCGCGGTACCACATGACCAGCCGGCGCTCGACCTCGATCGGCTCGCCGTCCAGGCCCGTCAGGACGACCCGGCCGCCCGGTGCCCCTCGCAGCGCGCCGGCGACGTCCTCGGGGCTCTCCCGCACCGTCTCCGTCCGGACCTCGCGGGTCCCTGGTCGTTCGAGGGCCACGTCGGTCGGCATGCCCCGATCGTGCCCGGTGAGGACGCGCGGCGCAAGGCGTACACCCCGGGATGCGGGGGTCGGTCAGCCTTCGTCGTACGCGGGGCTCTCGAAGGCGGCCATCACCGCGGAGAACTCGACGGTGTCGCGCAGGGCGGCGAGGTCGTCGGCCACCGCGGCCAGCTCGGCCGCGCTCGGCGAGCGGCCCGCGGCCCAGTCGGTGTGCAGGCGGTCGAGCTCGACGAGCACGACCTCGGTCCGCAGGCGCAGCTCGGTCTGGGGAAAGGAGGTGAGGGGTTCCACGGAGCTGAATGTACGGTCGCGTAGCTCGGCTGCCAAGGGGGATGGTCGTCCCCTCGTCGGATCGTCCGCGGCGCCGGCCGTGGACGTTCGGACCGGTCCCCGGGGGACCCCGGCGGTCCACACCGCGTGGACGACGTGGACGCCGTCGACCGCGCGGGCCCGGACGAGGTCCCTCAGGCCCCGCCCCTGCCCCGTTCCTCGAGCAGCGCGCGCTGGTCGACGATCGACTGCGCGACGTCGGCCAGCCGCAGGTTGCGGTCCCGCGCGGAGCGCTGGATGCGCGCGAACGCCGCGGGCTCGTCGATCCCCAGCGCGCGGATCAGGATGCCCTTGGCCTGCTCGACGACCTTGCGGTCGGCGAGCGCCTGGCGGGCGCCGGTGACCTCGACCTGCAGCGCCTCGTGCTCCGCGTGCCGCGCGGCGGCCAGTCGGAGCGCGGCGTCCAGCTGCCGGTCGTCCACGGGCTTCGTCAGGAACGCGTCGACGCCCGAGGCGATCGACCGCTCGACGAGCTCGGGCGCGTCCAGCCCGGTGAGGACGACGACCGGCCGGCGCGGCCCCGTCGCCTCGAGGGTCGCGGCCAGCTCGAGGCCGTCGGCGTCCTCCAGGTCGACGTCCAGCAGGTACAGGTCGGGCGCCTGCTCGGCGGCGAGGCGCAGGACGTCCGCGCCCCGGGCCGCCGGGCCGATGACCTCGTGCCCCAGGCGCTCCAGGCGCCTGGCGATGCCCAGCGCGATGATCGGGTCGTCCTCGGCGACCAGGATCCGCATCAGCGCCCTCCCCCGCCCCGCGGGGTCCGCGGCTCGTCGCGGTCCGGCCGGAAGCGGGCGACGACCTCGCCGTCCTCGACCTCGAGCGTGCCGCGCAGGCCCTGCTCGACCACCTGACGGACGAGCTGCAGGCCGAGGCCCGGCGCCGCCCAGCGCTCGGGCGCCGGGCCGGGCCCCTCGTCGGCGACCCGGACGACGACGCCGTCGGCGTCGGACGTCAGGACCACGCGGACGAGGCCCGTGCCGTGCTGGTGCGCGTTGGTGACGAGCTCGTTGACGACCACGCCGACGTGCTGCGCCTGCTGGAACGGCAGGGCGACCGGGGCGGCGTCCAGGGTGGTGCCGCCGGGATGCGCCGCGTCGACGACGGCGGTCAGCAGCTCGTCCGCGGGGACCCGCCCGCCGCTGCGTGACGCGAGCACCGCGTGGACGGCCGCGATGGAGCGGATGCGCGCGCCCGCCTGGTCGAAGGCCTCGCCGCCCGCGTCGTCCTCGGGCCGGGCGAGCATCAGAAGGTCGGCGACCACCTGGAGGGAGTTCTTCACGCGGTGGTGGCCCTCGGCGAGCATCGCGCCCTCGAGCTCCGCGCGGCGGATCGCCTCCGTGCGGGCGGAGGCCTGCCGGCGGATCGCCGCGGCGAGCTGACGCCCCAGCACGGCCGACGCGCCGAGCAGGACGAGGTGCAGGACCGCCTCGGAGCGCGGCAACGGGTCGACCGCCAGCGCCGCGGTCAGGACGAACGTCGCCACCGCCGCGGTCAGCCACGGGACGAGGAGCCGGCCCTCGTGGACCATCGCCAGGAACGGCACGACGAGGAAGAACAGGAGGTCCAGGCGCGACGCGCCCCCGGCGGTGACGACGAGTCCGGCGACGCCGCCGAGCAGCGCGACCGACCAGAGGTCCAGGAGCAGCCGGCCCCGGCGCGTGGGCAGGATCCTCGCCCAGGGCAGGAGCCCCAGCGCGGCGTGCCCGGCGGCGCCCAGGGCGGTCGTGACGAGGACCACGGACTCGTGCCGGACGGGCAGCCCGACGGCGATCCCGACGAGCACCGCGACGACGGAGAGCCAGCCCAGCAGGGCCGCGGCGCGGACCGCCTCGATCAGCGCGTAGGAGGACCCGTCGCCCCGCGGGGACGCCGTCCGCGACGCGTCTGTGAGACCCGGCGCAGAGGCGATGGAGGTCGCTCCCACGGTGCTATCGTCGCAGACGGTCGCTCTCGCTCGGTGACCAGGGTCCTGTCGCCCGTCCCACCCCTCGCCCCTGCTCTGCAGAGGCCGGACGGATCGCAGGAGACCCTCGTGCTCACCCTCACCTCCCCACTCGCGTCGATCGCGCTGGACCTGTCTCGGTGGCAGTTCGCGCTGACGACGCTCATCCACTTCTCGATCGTGGCCGTCTCGATCGGCCTGACCCTCCAGGTCGCGATCATGCAGACCCGCTGGCACCGGACCGGCGACGAGGTCTGGCTCCGCCTGACGAAGTACTACGCCAAGGCGATGCTGCTCTGCTTCGGCGTCGGCGTCGTCACCGGCCTGATCCAGACCTTCCAGCTCGGCATGAACTGGGCCGGCTTCTCGCGGTACGCCGGCGACATCTTCGGGGCCCCGCTGGCCCTCGAGGGCCTTGGAGCCTTCTTCGTCGAGGCCGTGTTCCTCGGCCTCTGGGTGTTCGGCTGGGGCCGGCTCGGACCGCGCGTGCACCTCGCGTGCCTGTGGATGGTCGGCGTCGCGACGATGATGTCCGCGTTCGCGATCCTCACCGCCAACACCTGGATGCAGAACCCCCGCGGCTACGAGCTCGTCGACGGGAGGGCCCGGGTCACCGACGTCTGGGCGATCTTCCTCAACGTCGACGTCGGCCTGGCGTTCTCGCACGTGATCCTCACCGCGTTCCTGACCGGCAGCGTCGTCGTCCTCGGCATCGCCGCGTTCCACCTGCTCCGCGGCCGCGACACCGACGCGTTCCTGCGGGTGGCCAGGCAGGCGTGCACCATCGGCCTCGTCGCCGGTTCGCTCGGCCTGGTCGCCGGCCACTTCCAGGGCGTCCGCGCCGTGGAGAACCAGCCGATGAAGATGGCCGCCGCCGAGGCGCTCTACACCACGGAGTCCCCCGCGTCGCTCTCGCTGTTCGCGATCGGGCCGCTGCGGTCCGACCCGGGCGAGCCCTCGGTCAACGTCAAGGTGCCGGGGCTCCTCTCGCTCGTCGACGACTTCTCGCTGAACTCGACCGTCCGCGGCATCGACGACCTGCAGCGTCAGGCGGTCCGCGAGTACGGGCCCGGCAACTACGTCCCGAACGTCCCGCTCCTCTACTGGAGCTTCCGGATCATGATCGGCATGGGCACCGCCCTGGTCGGGCTGATGGCGCTCGGGCTGCTGCTGGCCCGCCGCGGGAGGCTCGCGACCTCGCGGTGGTTCCTCCGCGCCGCGATGTTCGCCGTCGCCGCGCCGTTCCTCGCCCAGGCGGGCGGGTGGATCCTGCGCGAGAGCGGCCGGCAGCCGTGGATCATCCAGGGTCTCCTGAAGACCGCGGACGGTCGCTCGGCGAACGTCGGCGCGGTCGCCGTGGCCGTCAGCCTCGTCGTCTTCCTGACGATCTACCTCGGGACCGTCGCCGTGGCCCTGCGCACGATGCACCACGAGCTGGCCGACGGCCTCGGCCCGGCCGATCCCGACGAGGACCTGCACGGCCCGGACGGCGGACCCGATCACGGGGGGGCCGACCAGGACGAGATCCAGGCGAGCCGCGGTGCCCGCCGGAGCTCCACCGCCGACCTCGCGCTGACGTACTGATGACCGCACCGACCACCACGGAGGACGGACGATGAGCCCGACCGACCTGCAGACCACCTGGTTCGTCCTCCTCGGCGTCGTCTGGGGGCTGTACCTCGTCCTCGGCGGCGCCGACCTCGGCGTCGGCATGGTGCTGCGCCGCGTCGACCGCGCGACCGCGCTGCGCTCGATCGGCCCGACGTGGGCGGCCAACGACGTCTGGCTCGTGATCGCGGTCGCCGCCACCCTGGGGGCGATCCCCGGCTGGTACGCGTCGTGGACCTCGGGCCTCTACCTGCCGCTCGTCGTGCTGCTCGCGGCGCTCATGCTCAAGCACGCCGCGATCGAGCTCGTCGGGCACGCCTCCCCCGTCGCCGCGCGGCGCTGGACCACCGTGCTCGTCGGCTCGAGCGTCGTCCTCGCGTTCGGCTGGGGCGTCGTCTGGGCCGCGGCGCTCGACGGGTCCCTCGCCCGGGGCGGCGCCGGCGGTCTCGGGATCCTCTCGCCCACCACGGCGCTGGCGGGTGCCGCCGCCGTCGCGCTCTGCCGGGTGCAGGGCATCGCGTACCTGCGGCTGCGCGTCACCGCGTTCCGTCCGGCGCTGCCGGTCCTGCGCAGCGCCGTGGCCACCGCGCTCCTCACCGTGGCGGCGGTCGCGGTGGTCGCGCTCGACGCCGCCGACGGCGTAGGCGCGGGCGCCCTGGCGGTCGGGGCACTCGTCGTCGCCGCGCTCGCCCTGGCCGTCCTCGTCCGCGAGGCGGCGCGCGGCCACGACGGCCGGACCCTGATCGCCGGCGCCGCGGCCGCCGCCGCGACGCTGACCGCGCTCTTCGCCGCCCTGTTCCCGACGCCGATCGCGGGCCGCGGCCCCAACGCCGTGGACCTGGCGGACGCCGCGTCCAGCGCGACCACCCTGACGGCGATGCTCGTCATCGCGGTCGTCCTGCTGCCCCTGCTGCTGGCCACGCTGGCGTTCGCCTACGTGCGGTTCCTGCGCCGGCCCGACGACGCCCCGCGCGCCGGGCTCGGCTCGCTCGTCGCCCGGGCGACCCGCGGGACGCTGCGGGAGCTCGGATGACCGACGAGCCCACGCCCCGGGACGTCCACCGTCGGCTGCTCGGGCTCTCCCGCGCCGCCCGCGTGCTCGTCGCCGGCACGGTCGCCTGCGGGGCGCTCGCGGCCGCCACGGTGGTCGTCCAGGCGTGGGTCGTGGCCGACGTGGTCGGCGCGGCCGTAGACGGCCGGGGTCCCGCGACCGCGGCGCTCGTCGTGCTCGGCGCCGCCGTCCTGGTGCGGGCGCTCGCGGCCGGTGGCACGGAGCTCCTGGGACGGCGGGCCGCCGAGCGCGCCGCACACGCCCTGCGGGTCCGCCTCGCCGCCCGCGCCCTCGGGGGGCGCGCGGGTGCCGAGGACGAGGCGCGTCGCGGCGACGTCGTGACCGCCGCCACGCAGGGCGTCGACGCCCTCGGCGACTACTACGCCCGGGCCGTGCCGGCGATCGCCCTGGGCGGCGCCGTGCCGGTCGCGATCGTCGCGGCCGTCGCCTGGCGCCAGCCCGTCATCGGCGGGCTGCTCGCCGTGACCCTGCCGGTGCTCGTGGTCTTCATGGTGCTCGTCGGACGGGCCAGCGCCGAGCACGCGCGGGAGCGCCAGCGCGCGCTGGCCATCCTGGGCGCGCACTTCCTCGAGGTCGTCCGCGCCCTGCCGACGCTGCGCGCCCACGGCCGCGAGCGGGCTCAGGCCCGGACCCTCGACGCCGTGGCGGAGCGGTACCGGTCCGAGTCGCTGGGCGCCCTGCGCGTCGCGTTCCTCTCGGCGCTCGTCCTCGAGCTCTTCGCGATGCTCGGCATCGCGATCGCCGCGGCGACGACCGGCGTGCTGCTGGCCACCGGGAACGCCGACCTCTCGACCGGGCTCTTCGTCCTGCTGCTCGCGCCCGAGGTCTACGCCCCGCTGCGCGCCGCCGGCCAGCGCTTCCACGCCGCCGAGGACGGCGCGCAGGCCGCGCGGCGGGCGTTCGCGTTCCTCGACGAGGGCGCCGACGGCGCCCAGGACGCGGACACGGGCGACCTGGACGCGGGCCGGTCCGCGAGCGACCGTCACGCACGCGACGGGCACGCGGACGGGGCCGCAGGCGACCGGCGCGCCGCCCCGGACCCGGCCGCGACGCCGGACCCCGCCCGTCACGCGATCGTCCTCCGGGGGATCTCGGTCGCCGGATCCGCGGGCCGCGCCGCGCGGCTCTCGCCCGTGGACCTCGAGCTGTCCCCGGGCGACAGCGTCGCCCTGGTCGGCGCGTCGGGGGCCGGCAAGACGACGCTCCTGTCGGCGCTCGCCCGGCTGCGGGACCCGGACCACGGCACGATCCGCTGCGGCGCCGTCGACGTCCTGCACCTGCCGACGGACGCCTGGTGGCGCGGGATCGCCTGGCTGCCGCAGCGCCCGGGGCTGCCGCCCGGCAGCCTGCGCGAGGCGCTGGCCGCGGGCGCCG
>NZ_JAURWA010000108.1 GCF_030655195.1 Patulibacter sp.
GAGCGCGCCGCCGCGCTGCGGGTCGACGCCGCCGAGGCCGAGGCCGCGGACCTGCTGGCCGACGCGCGTGCCGCCGCCGAGCAGCTCCTGGCCCACGGCCGCGCGCGGATCGACGAGGAGACGGCCGCCGCCCGCCGCGACGCCGACGAGCACGCCGCGCGACTGCGCGAGGACGCCGAGGCGGAGGCCGAGCGGGAGCGGCTGCAGGGCGTCGAGGAGGCCGAGCGTGAGCGTGCCGCCGCGCAGGCCGAGGCCGAACGCCTGCGGGCTCTGGCCGCCGCGGAGGCCGAGCGCGAGCGGGCGGCCGCGGCCGCGGAGGCGGAGGAGCGCCGTCGCGCCGCCGAGGACGAGGCCGCCCGGATCGAGCTGGCCACGCGCAACGCGATCGGTGAGGACCGCAGCCGCGCGACGCAGGCCGCCGAGGCCGTGACGTCCGAGGCGACGGAGCAGGCCCGCGACCTCGTCGCCCGCGCCCAGGCGCTGGCCGCCCAGCAGGTGCAGGAGGCCGAGGCCCGCGCCGCCGAGCTGCGCTCGCGCGCCGAGGAGGCGTCGCGGTCGGTCACCGCCACGGCGGAGCAGCGGCGCGACGAGGCGCTGCGCGTCGCCAAGGAGACCGAGGAGCAGTCCGCGCAGCGGGCCCAGGCGTCGCTGCGCAGGGCACGCGAGGTCGCCCAGCACGTGCTCCGCGAGGGTGAGGACCTGTCGCAGGACATGCGCGAGCTCGGCCGGTCACTGGACGTCAACGCGAAGATCCTGCTCGACGACGTCCGCGCGACGCACGCCGCGCTGATCGCGGCGCTGGACCGCGTGACGCCGAACGCCGGCGGCCGGCCGGGCCGCACCCCTCCCCGTGCCGGGACCACCGCCGAGGGTGCCCGCCCGGCGACGGACCGCGCGCGTCCGGCCGGCGGCGCCTCCGGCCGCGGGGAGTCGCCGCTCGAGCCGCCGGAGTTCGTGCGCCGCGGCTGACGGGCGTCGCAACCGTCCGCCGAGGCCGCCCGCCGAGGCTGAGCGACCGCCCGGGGACTACGCTGCCGCGGACACCGACGGCGATCGCGACGGAGCGACCATGACGGCACAGGACGAGGGAGCGGGCGACGAGCGGACGCCCGCGCAGCTGATCGACGGGCGGATCGCCGAGCTGGGCGACTGGCGGGGTGAGACCCTGGCCCGCGCGCGGGAGCTGATCAAGGACGCCGACCCCGACGTCGTCGAGGAGTGGAAGTGGCGCGGGGTGCCCACCTGGTACCACGGCAAGATCGTCTGCACCGGCGAGACGTACAAGGCGAAGGTCAAGCTGACGTTCGCCCGGGGCGCGTCGCTGCCGGACCCGGCGGGGCTCTTCAACTCGAGCCTCGACGGCAACGTCCGTCGGGCGATCGACCTGGCGGAGGGCGACGAGCTCGACGCCGACGCGTTCCGGGACCTGGTCCGCGCCGCGGTCGCCCTGAACGAGGGCTGACGCGCGCGGGGACCGCGCGCAGCGTGCCCGCGCCCGGCCGACGGCGACGGCGGGCCGGGCCCGGCCCGCCGGACGCCCGGCGACGGAGGTCGGCCGGTCGCGCCGGACGCCTCCTCGCGACTAGAACGAGGGGATCACGGACCCCTTGTAGCGGTCCTGGATGAAGGTCTTGACCTCGGGCGAGTGCAGGAGCTCCTCGAGCTTGACCACGCGCGGGTCGGTCTCCTCGTCCTTCTTGACGACGAGGAGGTTGGCGTTGGGGTTGTTCGCCGCGTCCTCGAGCACCAGCGCGTCGGTGGCGGGCGTCAGCTTCGCCTCGATCGCGTAGTTGCCGTTGATGACCGAGAGGTCCGTGTCGTCGAGCGTGCGCGGCAGGTTCGCCGGCGCGATCGTCGTGAACTTCAGGTCCTTCGGGTTGTCCTCGATGTCGCGCGGGGTGGCGTTGTCCGGCGCGTCGGCCTTCAGGGTGATGAGCTTGGCCTGCTGCAGCAGCTTCAGGCCGCGGGCCTCGTTGGCCGGGTCGTTGGACAGCGTCACCGACGCGCCGTTCGGGACGGCCGCGATGTCCTTGATGTCCTTGGAGTAGATGCCCAGCGGCTCGAGGTGCACCGGCTTCAGCGCGACGAGGTCGGCGTAGTCCGGGTTGTCCTTCTTCTGCGCGTCGAGGTACGGGACGGTCTGGAAGTAGTTCGCGTCCAGCTGGCCCTCCTGGAGGGCGACGTTCGGCTGGATGTAGTCGTCGTACGTCTTGACCTCGAGCTTCAGGCCGGCCTTCGGCGCGAGGTTCTTCGAGACGTAGTCGAGGATCTCGGCGTGCGGGACGGGGCTGGCGCCGACCTTCAGCGGCTCGGAGGAGGCGGTGGTCGACGAGCCGGACGAGGCGGACGAGTCGTCGTCGCTGCCGCAGGCCGTCAGCCCGAGGCCGAGGACGACGGTGGCGAGGAGCGCGAGGATCGCGCGGATTCGTACGGGCATGGGTGACCTTCGGATGGTGTTCATCGATGCGAGATGCGGCGGACCACGAGGTCGCCGGCGAACTGGAAGAGCTGGACGATCACCACGAGCAGGACGACGGTCGCGAGCATCACGTTGCCGTCGTAGCGGTTGTAGCCGTAGTCGATCGCGAGGGCGCCGAGGCCGCCGCCGCCGACGGTGCCGGCCATGGCGGAGAAGCCGACGATCGCGACGAGGGTGATCGTGAGGCCGCCGACGAGACCGGGCGCGGCCTCGCGGAGGACGACCTTGAGGGTGGTCTGCAGGCGGCTGGCCCCGGCGGCGCGGGCCATCTCGACGAGGCCGCGCGGGACCTCGCGCAGCGACCCCTCGACGACGCGGGCGTAGAACGGGGTCATGCCCACGACGAGCGGGACGATGACGGCGCTGGTGCCCAGCGACGTGCCGACGACCAGCCGCGTGAACGGGATGATCGCCGCGAGCAGCACGATGAACGGCACCGACCGGCCGATGCCGACGACCAGCCCGAGCAGCGCGTTGACGGGCGGCAGCGGCCGCAGGCCGTCCCGGCCGGTGGTGTGCAGCAGCACGCCGAGCAGCAGGCCCAGGACGCCGGTGATCGCGGTCGAGACGACGATCATCGCCATGGTCTGCCCGAGCGCGGGCTGGAGCAGCGGCCAGATCTCCCCCCACGGCGTGGCGGCGGCGAGGACGGTGCTCATGCGGACTCCCCCGTCCGGGCGCCGGCCGCGGGGTCGGTGGCGGACGGCGCGGTGGTGGACGGGCGGGTGACCGGCGTGCCGGGGTCCTCTGCCGCAGTGGGCGGCGCGGCGACGAGGTCGGCGACGGCCGACGGCGGCTGCGCCTCGTCGTCCGCACCGAGGCGCTCCGCGAAGAGGCCCCGGTCCCCCAGGCGGGCGGCGAGGTCCAGCCCGGCGTCGTCGAGGGCGACCGTGACGTGGCCCGAGGGCCGGCCGCCGACGGCCTCGACGCTCGCGCCCAGGAGCGCGACGCGGGTGCCGAGCTCGTCCTGCAGGCCAGCGAGCCAGCCGGGGTCGACGGCGCGGTCGGTGTAGGTGACCCGCCAGGCCTGCGCCCCGGTGGGCGTCGTGCCGACCGGCCGGGCGGGCACGAGGCCGCGGCCGAGCGCGGACGCGGGGTCGGCGACGAGCGAGGCGACGTCGCCCTGCTCGACGATCCGCCCGTCGCGCAGCAGCGCGACCTGGTCGCAGACGTCGCGGACGACCTCCATCTCGTGCGTGATCAGGAGGATCGTCAGGCCGAGGTCGTCCCGCAGGCCCCGCAGCAGCGCGAGGATCGAGCGCGTCGTGTCGGGGTCCAGGCCCGAGGTCGCCTCGTCGGAGAGCAGGACGCTGGGGCGCAGCGCGAGCGCGCGGGCGATGCCGACGCGCTGGCGCTGCCCCCCGGAGAGCTGCGCCGGGTAGGACCGGGCGTGGTCCTCCAGGCCGACGCGGGCGACGAGCTCCGCGACCCGCTCGCGGCGCTCCCCCCGCGGGACGCCGGCGATCTCGAGCGGCAGCGCGACGTTGCCCGCGACCGTCCGCGAGGAGAGCAGGTTGGCGGACTGGAAGATCGTGCCGATGCTGCGGCGCGCGGCCTGCAGGCGCCGGTCGTCGAGCGACGTCAGCTCCTGCTCGCCGACGGTGATCGTCCCCGACGTGGGACGCTCCAGCAGGTTGATGCAGCGGGCGAGCGTGCTCTTGCCCGCGCCGCTGGGCCCGATCACGCCGGCGATGCGCCCGGTCCCCACGCTGAGGGAGACGTCGTCCAGGACGAGGACATCGCGTCCGTCGCGGCGGAACGACTTGGTGAGGGCGTCGACCAGGATCATGCGGCCAACGAAAACTACCTATATCGGATCCGTTTTAGCGTGCGCCTGCGCACCCGACGTCCAGCCGCACCCGGCTCCACGCGTTGTTGACGTAGCCCTTCGGGTTCCACAGCGGCCCGGCCCGCTCCGGCTGGCTCGCGCCGGCACTGTCCCACGCCCGCGCGACCAGCTCGGCCGGGCCGGACGGCAGGTCGACCGGACAGGACCAGATCCGCCAGGCCCACCGGCCGTGGTCGTCGCCCAGGTCGGCCTGGACCCAGGTCTCCCCGCCGTCCGCCGAGACGTCGACGCGCGCGACCGTGCGCTCACCGCCGGCGAACGCGTAGCCCCGGACCGTCGTGCGCCCCGCCCGCACCTCGCGCCCGTCCTGCGGCTCGAGGATCGCGGCGTTCAGGGCGATCTCGCCGAGCGGGATCCCCGCGCCGGGACCGGGCTCGGCCTCCGGCGGCAGGAGCCGGTAGACGACGTCCTGGAAGAACCCGTCCCACGGCCGGTCCCGCAGCTCGATCCGGTCGAGCCACTTCACGCTCCGCGCGCCGACGAAGCCCGGGACGACGACGCGGACCGGCGCACCGTGGGCGACCGGGAGCGGGGCGCCGTTCATGCCCCAGGCCAGGAGCACCTCCGGGCGCCGGGCCTTGCGCAGCGGGATCGAGCCCGCGAACGGCTGCGGCGGATCGGCCTCCTCCGACCGGTCCAGCCCGACGAAGGCCACGTCGCTCGCGGCGTCCGCCGGGCGTGCGGCGTCGAGGACGTCGGCCAGCGCCACGCCCTCCCACACCGCGGTCCCGGTCGCCCCCGGGCCCCACGGCGCCTCGCCGGGGATCTCCCGCACCTCGATGAGCCCGCGCCGCCGGTTGCCGGCGCACTGCAGCGTGGCGGTCTCGCGGCGAACGGGGAAGCGGCCGTCTCGCAGGTCGGCGAGCGTCAGGCGGAGCGGCCGGTCGACGAGCCCCTCGATCGTCAGCGCCCACGCGACGGCGTCGACCCGGGGCATCGCACCGTGGTTGCGCGAGTAGAACGCGTCGGTCGGCGTGATCGCCGACGCCACCAGGTCGGCGGGTGCGGTTTCCGCGTTGAACGGATCCTGCTCGTGGACGATCGTCTCGGTGCGCTTGCCGTGCGGCGGGGCCATGGGGCCGCGGGTACCCGCACGAGCGGCGCCGGGCTCACGATCCGTCGCCGCCGCCGGGCCCCGGGGGTCCGCCCACCCCGTGCCGGCGGAGGTCCCGTCGGCACGGTCTGCGTGGTGCGGGCCCGAGGGCCGGCGGTGGCGAGGATCGCGGTGAAGGCCCGGACGAGGAGCCGGCGGGCCCGGGTGCAGCCGCACGGGAGAGAGGTCGTGCGCCCCGGGCCGTGGGCGGGTCGTCCTGCCCTACGCGGCGCACCGACGTCGGGGAGCGGCCCTCGCTCCCGACACCGGTCGCCGCCGCGCACACGTCACGAAGGCCTCGGGGGTGTTCGGCGTGGGTGCCACGGTGGGAACGTAGCGCATCGCGAGCACAACATGCAAATCCCAATACGGATTCATGTGATTCAGGCCTGGCGCGGTCGGGTCGGTCGACCTTCGCCACCGACCGCGGTGCACCGGCGACGCGTGGACGGGTGATGGGCCGTCCCGCCACTGCGCAGCCCCGGCGCGGACGCCTGACCCCCCTCGACGCCCGTGGTCGGGCGTGAGAGGCTCGCGGCCTCGTCCGCCGTACCCCAGGCATCAGCGACCGGATCGAGATCCATGCACCACGGAACGCCCCGGACCCCGGTGTCCGCACCCGCGCCCCACCCATCCCGCCCACGTCGGCGGGCGCGCCGGACGGCCGCGATCGCCGCGGCGGTGATGCTCGCCGCGTGCTCCGCCGGCCCGGCCGGGGCGGCTCCGACCCCCGCCGGCCCCGGGGCCGGCGACACCGGCGGGGGGACCGTCCGCGAGGTCCTGCCTCCCGGGTCCGCCGGCGGGGCGAACGTCGTCGACATCCTGGGCAACAAGCTCATCGGTCCGACGTCCGTCCCGGATCACGGCGGCGACCAGCTGTCCCGCTACGCCGCGCTGCCGAACGCCACCCCCGGCCTGACCGCCGGTCGGCTGCCGGAGTTCTTCACCCCCGCCGGCTTCGGCGTCGCTTCCGGCGACGTCGAGTCGAGCATCAGCCCGCGGCCCGACGTCACGATCGTCCGCGACAAGGGGGTCGGGGTCCCGCACATCACCGGCTCGACGCGGGCGGGGCTGGAGTTCGGCGCCGGGTACGCCAACGCGCAGGACCGGCTCTTCCTCATGGACGCCCTGCGCCACGTCGGCCGGGCGCAGCTCTCGTCGCTCGCCGGCGGGGCGCCGGGCAACCGCGCCTTCGACGCGCAGGTCTGGGCCTTCGCTCCATACACCGAGCAGGACCGCGTCCGGCAGTTCGAGCAGCTCGACGACCTCTACGGGGCCGAGGGCGCGCAGGTCCAGACGGACATCCGCGACTACATCGACGGGATCAACCGCTACATCGCCGACGCGCGCGCGGGCGGGCAGAAGCTGCCCGGCGAGTACGCCCTGCTCGGCCACCCCGGGGGGCCCGACCCGTTCACGACCACCGACGTGGTCTCCATCGCCACGATCGTCGGCAGCCAGTTCGGTGCGGGCGGCGGCGCGGAGACCGACACCGCGAACGTCCTTCAGGCCCTGCAGCAGAAGCTCGGCACGGGCGACGGCCTGCGGCTCTGGCGGCAGCTCATGGCCTTCGACGACCCGGACGCGCCCACGACGATCCATCCCGGCGCCGACGCGACGGCCCGCAAGGCCTGCGCCGAGCGACCGGCCGACCTGAAGCCGGCGAGGACCGCGCGCGGGAGGCTCCACCGCGCGAGGCGGTGCCCGAAGGGCGCGGACGCCAAGCGCAGCGCGACCTGGTTCCCCTACCAGCGTCCCGTCTCCGCACCGGACGCGATCGGGACCGACGAGCTGCTGCCCGACACCGGCTCGATCCGCCTGGCGCCCGTGACGGCCGACGACTCGTTCGACTTCCACGGCAACCCCGTGCGGAAGGCCGCGACGCGCGGCGCCGCGGCGAAGAGCGCCACGACGGTGCCGCGTCCGACCGACGGCCTGTTCCCGGGCGGCATCGCGTCGAGCATGTCCAACGCGCTGCTCGTCCCCGGCTCGTCGACCACGACCGGGAGGCCGCTGGCGGTCTTCGGCCCGCAGACCTCGTACTTCTCGCCCCAGATCCTCGTGCAGCAGGAGCTCCAGGGTCCCGGGATCAGCGCCCGCGGCGCGACCTTCCCGGGCGTCGGGATGTACGTCGAGATCGGCCGCGGCACCGACTACGCCTGGTCCGCGACCTCCGGCAACGAGGACGTCACCGACACCTTCGTCCTGCCGGTCTGCGACCCGGGCGGCGGGACCCCGAAGGACGGCGGCGACCACTACCTCTACCGGGGCACCTGCACCGCGATCGAGCAGCTGCGGACGACGTCGACCTGGGCGCCGTCGCTCGGCGACAGCACGCCCGCGGGGTCGATCACCTACGTCGCGCAGCGCACGAAGCTCGGCATCGTCCGCGGCCGGGCGCGGGTCGGCGGCAAGCCCGTCCTCCTGACCCAGCTGCGCACGACCTACATGCACGAGGCCGACTCGGCGATCGGCTTCAAGCGCTTCAACGAGCCGGCCGCGATCCGCGACGCCAAGTCCTTCCAGGCCGCCACCGAGGCCGTCGGCTACACGTTCAACTGGTTCTACGTCGACGACCGCGACGCGGCGATGATCACCGCCGGCTGGCTGCCGCAGCGGCCCGCGAAGGCCACGGGCCAGGTGCCGATCGACGGTGCGAAGCCGTGGGCGGACTGGAACCCCGACACGTGGGTCTCCGCCCGGCTGCCGGCGACCGCGCACCCGCAGCGGATCAACGGCCAGGGGTACATCACGTCGTGGAACAACCGCCAGGCTCCCGGGTTCGCCGGGTCGGACACCTCGCTGTTCTCGAGCGTCTACCGGTCCCAGATCCTCGACCGCCAGCTCGACCTCCGGCTGCAGGGGGGCGCCAAGGTCTCGCTGCCGCAGGTCGTCGACGCCATGTCCCGCGCGTCCGTGACCGACCTGCGCGGCCAGGAGCTGCTCCCGCTCGCCCTGCAGGTCACCGGCGACGGGACCGACCCGACGACCCGACGCGCGATCGCGCTGCTGCGGGCCTGGGGGAAGGACGGCTGGACCAGGGAGGACCGGGACGGCGACGGGCGCTACGACCACGCCGAGGCGATCCGCATCCTCGACGCGTGGTGGCCGCGCTGGGCCCGCGCCCAGTTCCGCCCCGTCCTGGGTGCGGCCGCCTACGACCGCCTCGGCACGCTGTACAAGCACACCGTCGACGACGGCCCGGGCGCCCCGTCCAGCGGCGATCCGCTCCCCTCCAAGCACCAGGGCTCGGCGTACCAGAACGCCTGGTACGGCTACGCCGCGAAGGACCTGCGGACCCTGCTCGGGCAGCGCGTCCGCCAGAAGTACGTCCGCCCGTTCTGCGGCGGCGGCGATCGCGAGGCGTGCAAGGCCGCGCTGCTCTCCACCCTGCGCGACGCGGTCGCCGTCCCGATCGCGACGACCTACCCGTCGGACCCGATCTGCGCGAAGCAGGCCAACGCGAAGCTCGATCGGCAGCTCTGCTACGACGCCATCGACCAGCGCTCGCTCGGCGGCCTCAGCCAGCCGATGATCCCCTGGCAGAACCGCCCGACCTACCAGCTCGTCGTGGGCTTCGACCGGCACCGGCCCCGGTAGTCCGTGGGCCTGACGGGGGACACCGCCGCCGGCACCGGCCCGGCGGCGGGGACGGGAGCGCGCAGGACCACGCCGGGAACGTCGCCGCTCGTCGACCGGCGCCTGCGCGTCGGCTACGGCGTGGGGTCGGTCGGCACCGGGATCGTCGTCACCGTCCCGGGGCTGCTGCTCCTCTACTACCTGACCGACGTGCTCGGGGTGGCCGCCGGTCTCGCGGGCGTGCTGCTCGTGCTGCCCAAGGCGTGGGACGTCGTCCTGGCCCCGCTCGTGGGCCGCGCGCTCGACCGGGGCGAGCGGCGCGCGCGGTGGATGCGGCGCGCGGCGTGGGCGCTGCCCCCGGCGTTCGCGCTGCTGTTCCTCTCCCCCGTCGACGGGACGCTCGGCGGCCTGTGGGTCGGCGCCTGGTTCGTGGTGCTCGCCACCGCGTTCGCGTTCTTCCAGGTCCCCTACATCGCCCTGCCCGCGCGGATGACCGACGACCCCGCCGAGCGCACCCGGACGATGAGCTGGCGCGTGGCGCTCCTGGCCGTCGGGATCCTCGTGTCGGGCGGCCTGGGTCCGGTCCTCGCCGGGGGCGACGCGGGCAGCCGCGGCGGCCACGCGCTGATGGGGATCGTCCTGGGCCTCGTGCTCCTCGCGGCGCTCACCGCCTCCGCGCGGGCCACCGCGGGGGTGCCCGATCCCCCCGCCCCGGCGGGCACCGCGACCCCGTCCCTGCGGGTCTCGCTCCGCACCGCCTGGGACAGCCCGCCGTTCCGCCTGCTGGCCGTCGTCTACGCGCTGCAGGCCCTCGCGGTCGCCGTCCTGCTGGCCGGCGCGCCGTACGTCGCGACCTACCGGCTGGACGACCACGGCCTGACGTCGGTCATGTTCGTCGCCCTGATCGCCCCGTCGCTGGTGGTCGTGCCGCTGTGGCGCCGCGCGGCGGACCGCCGGGGCAAGAGCACCGCGCTGCTCGGCGCCACCGTGCTCTTCCTGGCCGCCGTCGTCGTCCTGACGCTGGCCGCCCGTGCCGGGGCCGTCGCTCCGACCCTCGTCCTCTGCGGCGTCCTGGGCGCGGCCTACGCGGGACTGCAGCTCCTGCCGCTGAGCCTGCTGCCGGACGTCACCGTCGCCGAGTCCGAGCGCCTGGGCCGGCCGGTGACCGGGGCGTTCACGGGCGTCTGGGCGGCCGGGGAGACCGCCGGTGCGGCGCTGGGCCCCGGCGTCTACGCCCTCGTACTGGCCGCCGCCGGGTTCGCGTCCTCCGACGCCGACGAGCGCGTGGCGCAGTCCGCGACGGCCGTCGACGCCGTGCTCCTGGGCTGGACCGCCGGGCCGGTCCTGCTCGGGGCGCTCAGCCTGCTCGTCCTCCTCCGCCTCCACCGCCTCCTGTCCTCCCCGACCCCGAAGGCCGACCGATGACGCTCCCCGACTCCGGACGGCCGCCCGCCGACGTCCTCGCCGACCTCCGGGCGTTGCGTGCCGCCGACGCGCCCACGGTCGGCGGCCGCACGTGGGCCTACGTCTACGACGCGGGCTCCGCCGAGCACGACGAGCTCACCGCCGCGGCGTTCCTCGAGATGCTGCCCACCAACGCGCTGGACCCGACGGCGTTCACGAGCACCGCCGCGGTCGAGAACGGCATCGTCGCCGCCACCCGCGAGATCCTCGGCGGCGGTCCGGCGACCGCGGGCATCGTGACCTCCGGCGGGACGGAGTCGATCCTCCTGGCCGTCAAGTCCGCCCGCGACCTGCGCCCGGACGTCGAGCGGCCCGCGATCGTCGTCCCCGAGACCGCGCACCCGTCGTTCCGCAAGGCGGCGCACTACCTCGGCCTCGACGTGGTCGAGATCGCCGTCGACGCGGAGACGTTCCGCGCGGACCCGGCGTCGCTCCGCGACCGCCTCGACGAGCGGGCCGTCCTCGTCGTCGGCTCGGCGCCGTCGTACCCGCACGGGGTGATCGACCCGATCGAGGAGCTCGCGCGGATCGCGTCGGAGGCCGGCGTCGCGTTCCACGTCGACGCGTGCGTCGGCGGGTTCCTGCTGCCGTTCCAGCGCGAGAACGGCGACCCGGTCCCGCCGTTCGACCTGAGCGTCCCGGGCGTCACGTCGATCTCCGCCGACGTCCACAAGTACAACTACACGCCGAAGGGCGCGTCGGTCGTCCTCTTCGCCGACGCCGAGCGTCGCCGGGCCGCGTACTTCGCGTCGGCGCGGTGGGCCGGCTACCCCGTCATCAACCCGACGATCCAGAGCGCCCGCACTGCCGGCGGTCCGGGCGCCGCTTGGGCGTCGCTCCAGCACCTCGGCCGCGACGGGCTGCGCCGCGTGACCGCCGAGGCCCGCGAGGCCGCGGTGCGGATCGTGGCCGGCGTCGAGACGATCGACGGGATCCGGGTGCTCGGCACGCCGGAGTCGGTGCTCGTCGCGATCGCCTCCGACGACCCCGCCGTCGACATCCACGTCGTCATCCACGAGGCGCGGACGCGCGGCTTCGGCGTGCAGACGCAGCTCTCGTACGGGGCGTCCCCCGCGAGCCTGCACCTCTCCGCCGACGCGGGGAGCCTGCCGGTGGTCGACGACCTGCTCGAGGTGCTGGCCGCCTCCGTCGCCGCCGCCCGGGTGCAGGAGCTCGAGCCGCTGCCGGAGGGCCTGGCCGAGGGCCTGCAGGGCCTCGACCCGTCCTTCGTCACGGAGGAGGTGCTAGACGGCTTCGCGGCCGCGGCGGGCGTCGACACGGAGGACGCCGGGACGGGCGGCCCCCTCGTCGACCGGATCCTCGACGTGGCCCCGCCGGCGATCCGGGAGGTCCTCGTCGAGCGCTTCTACGGCCGCCTGTTCCCGGGCTGAGCGGACGGCCTAGCGCGCCGCCGCGGGTGCACCGGTCGGGGTGGCCCCGGCGGCGCGGCTGCCGAGCGCCGCCGGGACGAGGACACCGACGGTCAGCGCCGCGGCGACCCACGGCAGCGCCTCGGGCGACCCGGCGCCGACGACGGCCCCGCCCAGCAGGCCGCCGATGGCGATGCCGGCGTTGACCCCGGCGACGTTCAGCGTCGCCGCGAACGAGCCGCCGGCGACGATGGCCCGGTCGGTCAGGATCGGCTGCAGCGCCATCTGCGCCGCGCCCCAGACCGCGACGGCGGCCAGCGCCGGGCCCGGGTGGCCACCCGCCAGGCCGACCGTCACGAGCGCCAGACCGACGACGCCCAGCAGCAGCGACGGCGCACGGTGCGCCACCCGGCGCGCGATCGTCGGCGCGAAGGCGTTGCCGACGAGCCCCGCCGCGCCGAACAGGGCCAGGCCGACCGCCACGCCGGAGCCGCGCACGCCGAGCACCCGCTCGAGGTAGACGCCGAGGTAGGCGAAGAGGACGGCGGCGGCGAGCAGCTGGGCCGCCGAGGTCGCCAACGGCCGGTGCACGGCGGGTCGGCGGAGGAGCCGCAGCGCCGACCACCCGACGGCGTCCTGCCCCGGCGTCCGCGGGACGACCACGGCGACCGCGGCGGCGAGCGCCAGCCCGAACACGCCGATGAGGCCGAACGCCGCGCGCCAGCCGAAGACGTCGGCGACGACGGTGCCCGCCGGCGCGGCCAGGAACATGGCGCTCAGCAGCCCTCCGAAGACCAACGCCACGGCGGTGCTGCGGCGCTCGGGGGCGACGAGCGTCGAGGCGGCGTGCAGCGCCGCACCGAGCGCGACCGCCTGCGTGGCGGCCGCGACGAGGCGGCCGGCGAGCAGCACCGGCAGCGACGGGGCGGCGACCATCACGACGTGCGCGGCGGCGAAGATCGCCAGCAGCGTCACGAGGAGCCGCCGCGGCGGCAGGTGGCCGACCGCGACGGAGACGGGCAGCGCCGCCAGCGCGACGCCCGCGGCGTAGAGCGACACGGTGAGCCCCGCCGCGTCCTCCCCCACGCCCAGGCCACGGGCGATCTCGGGGACCGCGCCGACCCCGACGAACTCGGCGGAGCCGACCGCGAAGGCGACGGCGGCGAGCAGGAGGATCGGCGGGGACCACACGCCGAGCGGCGGACGTGGGGACGGGGTGTGGAACGACATGCCCCGAGGCTGTCACCGGCACGCCACAGCCGCAAAGACTCGCTCGCTCACCCGCCCATAGCCCAGGGCTATGATTCGGCCATGACCCTCCGCCAGATGGAGTACGTCGTCGCGATCGCCGACGCCGGATCGGTGACGGCCGCCGCAGAGGCGCTGCACGTGGCCCAGCCGTCGCTGTCGCAGCAGCTGCGCACGCTCGAGCGCGAGCTCGGGGTCGAGCTGTTCGTGCGCGGCGGCCGCGGCCTGGTTCCGACCGCCGCCGGCCGCGGGTTCCTCACCGACGCCCGCGCCGCGCTCGACGCCTCCCGTCGCGCCCGGACCGTCGCGCAGGCCTGCGGCGGGGCGATCGCGGGCGAGCTGATCGTGGCGGTCGAGCGCTCCCACGCCGTGCTGCAGCTGCCCGCCGCGCTGGGCGTGCTGCGCCGGCTGCACCCGGCCCTGCGGATCGAGGTCGTCGAGGTCGGGGCGTGCGCCGAGCTCGAACGGGCGGTGCGCACCGGGACGGCGGACGTCGCGGTCGGCGGCCTCCCGGACGCCTCGGACCTGCAGGTGCACCCGCTCGGCGTGGAGGCGTTCGTCGTCGTCCTGCCCGAGGGCGACGCGCTGCTGGGCTGCGGTGCGCCCGTCCGGCTGCGATCGCTCGGGGGCCGCGCCTGGATCAGCCACGGTGCGGGCTGCGTCGAGGAGCGCCTGCTGACCGAGGCGATGCGGCGGGAGGGCGTCGAGGTCGACACCGTGGCCCGCACCACGCAGGTCGACACGGCCATCCGCCTGGCGACCGCCGGGATCGGCTTCGCGGTCGTCCCGGAGGGGGCGGTCGACGCGACGGCCCGTCCGCTCGCGCGGCGCCTGGCGCCGACCCTGGAGCGCGCGGTCGCCGTGGCGACGCGCACGCCTCCGGGCCTGGCGGAGTCGGCGCTCGTCGACGCCCTGCTCGTGGCGGACTGGTCGGCCGCCCCGATCGCCCCGACAGCACCGGCGGCCGTCAGCGCCTGACGGCCACCGGCGTCCGGATCACGTCCCCGGGTTGGCGACCTCGCCGATGACCTCGTCCGGGAAGCCCGCGTCCTTGCGGAGCTTCGTGACGATCTCGTCGATCTCGCCCATCGCGTAGGCGGGCGCGAAGACGTCGTTCTGCGCGGGCAGGTCGACGGGCAGCGGCCGCAGGGACGGGTCCTCGTCGACGACCTCGAGCGGCTCGCCCGTCTCGGGGTGGTTGCCGTTGAAGACCGCCGACAGCTCGCGGTAGTCGTCCGGCGAGAAGCGGTACAGGCGACGGTGGTCGCCCTTCTCGATGTACGGCTGGGACTCCTTGATCGCGTCGGACGGGACGCGCGGACC
Organism: Patulibacter sp.; assembly: GCF_030655195.1. Classification (GTDB taxonomy): domain Bacteria; phylum Actinomycetota; class Thermoleophilia; order Solirubrobacterales; family Solirubrobacteraceae; genus Patulibacter. Next base: position 14,406 of record NZ_JAURWA010000108.1, read on the forward strand.
GGGGAACAGCTTGGTCAGGTCCGCGCCGGTGAGGTTCTCGACCGCGCGGGCGTAGGCGACCTGGTGGACGCCGCCGCGGACGAGCAGGTAGCCCGTCAGCGCGCGGGCGGCCGGGTGGTCGCAGGCCTCGTAGACGCGCAGCTTGCCCGAGCGGGCGCCGGTCTCCAGGAAGTAGTTGTGCGTCAGGTCCGAGAGCAGGTCGCCGGAGGAGAAGACGTTGTCGCCGGTCCACGGCAGACCGCGGGAGTCCTGCGGCAGCGCACCCTTGCCGCCGTTGACGTAGTGGTGCGGGTTGCCGGGGATGCCGGGCAGGCCCAGCAGCGGCGACGTCTGGGTGTCGACCTCGTCCTTGATGCTCTTGGAGTCCGTGAGCATCGAGTTGATCGTCGCGGCGACGAGCTCGATGTGGCCGAACTCCTCGGCGGCGATGTTCGAGATGAGGTCGAAGAACGGGCGCGCCTTGTTGCGCTCGCGGAAGTTGAACGACTGGAACGTGTAGTTCAGGAAGGTCGACATCTCGCCGAACTTCCCGCCCATCAGCTCCTGGACGACGGCCGCCTGGGCCGGGTCCGGATCGGTGGGGGGCGGCAGCTCGGCGAGCCACCGGTCGATGCGCAGGATCATGGGGGGACCTCTTCCTTCGGGTGCGAGGCCCGTCGTCTGCCCCGGAGGTGGGGAGCCTCATGCGCCCCCGGAAGAACGTCACCCGTGGTTCACGCCCCCGGCGGCGGAGGTCCCGCCGCAGTCCGCGCGCGCGGCCGGAGGCCCCCACCGACGGACCGCCCGCCGGGGGCGACCCGCCGGGGGCGACCCGCCGGGGGCAGCCCGCCGGGACGGCGGGCCCGCGCCCCGACGGCCTACCAGCGGCCGGCGAACGCCTGGCCGGCCAGCGCCCGCAGACGGGCGCGGCGCTGGCGGCCCTCGGGTGTGCCGGGCCGGGCGGCGGGCGCGGGGAGCGACCCGAGCGCGCCGGCGTTCCAATCGTCGATCAGGGCCGCGACGGTGTCCTGCGAGCAGCCCTTGTTCGTGCCGATGAAGCCCGACGGCCCGCGCTTGATCCACCCGGCGACGTACGTGCCGGGGTGCGGCTCGGCGGTCGCGGGGTCGACGACCCGGCCGGCGGCGTTGGGCACGACGCCGCGGGCGGCGTCGTAGGGCAGCTCGCCGACGGGCAGCCCGCGGTAGCCGATCGACGTGACGATCAGCCCGGCGTCGAGCCGCTCGAGCTCGCCCGTGCCGACCAGCACGCCGTGCTCGTCGATCGTCGTGCGCTCGACCTCGAGCGCCTCGACGGCGCCGTCGCCGACGACCTGCGTCGGGTTGCGCAGGAACCGCAGGGCGATCCGCCGGTCGCCGGGCGCGGCGGGAGGCAGCGACCGCAGCAGGTCCGCCTTGGCGTGGCCGGGGGCCACGGCGGCCAGCTCGGCGTCGGGCACGTCGAGCGCGACGCCCGGGGTCGAGCGCAGCCCGACGAGCTCGGGCAGCGTGAACGCGGCGGCCTCGACCCCGCGCCTGGCGACGACGACGACCTCCTCGATCCGGCTCTCCCGCAGCGCCTGCAGCGCGTGCGGGGCGATCTCGCTGTCGACGAGCGCCTCGGGGTCCTGCGTCAGGACGCGGGCGACGTCGAGGGCGACGTTGCCGTTGCCGATGACGACCGCCCGACGGTGGGACAGGTCCGGCGTCCGCTCGGCGTGGTCGGGGTGGCCGTTGTACCAGCCGACCAGCTCGGTGGCCGAGAACACGCCGGGCAGCTCGGCGCCCGGGATCTCCAGACGACGGTCCGACGCCGCGCCGACGGCGTAGATCACGGCGTGGTGGTCCTGCAGCAGACCGTCGTGGGTGACGTCGCGGCCGATCTCCACGCCCAGGTGCAGCGTCAGCCGCTCGTGGGTGCTGATCCGTTCCATCTGCCGGCTGACCCGGCGGGTGCGCCGGTGGTCGGGCGCCACGCCGGAGCGCACCAGGCCGAACGGCCGGTCGAGCCGCTCGTAGACGTCGACGTGGGCGCCGGGGACGGTCAGGAGCTCCTCCGCGGCGTACATCGCCGCCGGGCCGGACCCGACGATCGCGACCCGCAGCGGCTCGCCGCGGTCCTTGACGACCAGGCGCGGACGCATCGGGGCCATGACCGGACGGGCCTTGGGGACGGCGTAGTAGTCCGCGTTGATCCCGGCGAAGACCCGCTCCTCCTCCGTCAGCTGCGTGTGCGGCTTGATCGCGTCGACCGGGCACGCGCTGATGCACGCGCCGCAGTCCATGCAGCTCGTCGGGTCGACGTGCAGCATCTCGGCGAGCTCGAACGCCGGGTCGTCCGGCGAGGGCTGGATGCAGTTGACGGGGCAGGCGAAGACGCACGACCCGTCGCCGACGCAGGACTGCGTGACGACGTGGGGCATCAGGCGACCAGCGTGGCCGTGCGGTCCGGCTCGCCGCGGTAGTTGGACGGCTCGCCGTCGATGCCCATGCGCTTCCACATGCGCTTGGCCATCGGCGTCATCAGCCCGACGTCGGTGCACAGACGGCGCATGTCGCCGAAGTAGGAGGACATGACGCTGCGGGCGTGCGGGCTCTGCCAGAACGCCTGGCGGAAGACGTCGTCCGGGATGTCGAAGCGCTTCTTGATCGACTTGGGCGTCGTCATGATCTCGCCGGCGAGCCAGCGCATGATGACCGGGAACGCGACGGCCAGGAGGTGCTTCTGGATGCGGCCCAGGCGCGGGACGCGCAGCCGCAGGAACTCGTCGGCGAAGGAGATGTGGCGCGCCTCCTCGGCGATGTGGATCTCCATCGTGCGGAGCATCGCCGGGGGCAGCTCGACGCCCTCGCGCAGCATGGCCTTCTGGTAGTGGTCGATGGGCTCCTCGCCGGCGAGGATGCCGACCATCAGGACCACCGGCAGGTAGCCGCCGGCGACGCCGATCAGCGGCGTGGCGGCCTTGAAGAGCGGGCGCATCCCGGGGACGTCCGTGCCGGAGCGGTTGACCAGCTCCTGGAACATCTGGATGTGGTTGCACTCCTCCGTCATCTCGTGCATGCAGTACCGGAACTCGGCGGACCCGTTGGGCAGGCTCATCGCGTAGTGCATGAGACCGCGGATCAGGATCGATTCGAACGCGCCGCCGACCTTGATGGCGTTGACCATGCGCCAACGACCGATCTCGATCCGGCGCTCGAGCGGCTGCGCCTGGTACCACGCGGTCCCCCCGAGGGGATCGAGCTCCGGCGACAGGACCCACCGCGGGTCGTTCTTGTCGATCTGCATCTCCGGGGAGTCCCAGGCGATGTCCTCGTAGGGATCGAAGTGCACGTGCACCGAGCCCTCCGAGAGCGTGTGCAGCATCGTCTCGTAGGCCTCGTCGTGACTGCGGTCGCGCGTGGCGGTCGGGGTGCTCATCTGCTGCTCCCTGTGCTCGGTGGGGTGGTGCTCGGCCGACCGACCGCGACGTCCGGGGACGGGAGGCGGGCGGGTCGGCTACGGATCCGTAGCGTAGCGCGGACTACGGATGCGTAGGGAACGGTGGGAGTGCGGTGGCGCACACGTCGGCGGGCGGCGTTCTACGCTCCTCGTCCCGACCACCGGACACGACGTGCGGGACCCCCGTCCGACCGTCGCCTGCCGGACGTCCGCCGACGCGGCCACGAGACGACCAGAGGAGCGCCGAGATGCCCCGCAGGAGCGAGCCGACAGCCGAGGTCCACGGCTACTCCGACCACGGCGGCACCCCCGTCGGCTGGTCGACCGGCCGCGACGCCGTCCGGGACGCCGAGGTCCTCTGGATCTCGACCGTCCGCCCCGACGGCCGGCCGAGCACCTCGCCGGTCGTCGCCGTCTGGCACGACGACGCTCTCTGGTTCACGACGAGCGCGCACGAGCGCAAGGCACGGACCCTGGCCGAGAACCCGCACTGCACCCTCGCCACGACCCACGGCTCTCCGTCGGCGGACCTGGACGTCGTCCTCGAAGGGCCTGCCGAGCGCATCGCCGACCACGAGACCCTCCGCACGTTCGTGACCGCCTTCACCGAGAAGTACGGCACCGACCCGTGGGACCTCCGCGCCGTGGAGGGCGGCGTCGTCCATGACGACCCGGCGACCCCGGGGATCCGGCCGATCGAGTTCTCCGTCTTCCGCGTGCACCCCGTCCTGGGAGCGGGCTTCCGCCACGGCGTGGTCTCGAGCCAGACGACGTGGGACTTCACGCGCTGACCGCCCGCACGCCCCGATCGAGCCGGGGACGACCGACCCGACCGCCCACCCGCACGACCCGCTCCGCTCCGCCCGTGGTACCTTGCTCGTCGCGCTGGGGCTATAGCTCAGCTGGAAGAGCGCCTGCATGGCATGCAGGAGGTCGACGGTTCGAGCCCGTCTAGCTCCACCTCAGCGGTCACCACGAAAGCCCCGTCCAAGACGGGGCTTTCGCCATTCCAGGGGGCACTTCTAACGGCCCTCCGGATGCGGTCCGGATTTTTGCGTAGCGCTTTTGCGTAGCGGGTTCGGAGTCGGGTGTGCGCAGCGCTTTTGCGTAGCGCGATCCAGTCGGCCCGACAGGCTCTCCGATGAGGGCCTCACGTTCCCGAGGCGATCCTGGCGGTACCGACCGAGACGGCGTCGACTTCGAGTCGCCGTGCTCGGATGGACGGACATCACCGTCAACCGAAGCGATGTGCCCAGGGCCGCGACCCTCGCGCCCACGACCAGCGCAGCTGAGGGCTCACGGCATCGGACTTAGGCGCAACCCATCGGCGAACGGCCCTTTTTCGGGACGAGCAGTTCGAGGGGTGCGGGCCCGAGCTGGGTTTCGAACGGTCTCCTCACTTCCACGGAGGCCTTACCCGCCGGTCGGCCCGCGAAAGTGAACATCGATGGGCGAATCACCTGAACTATTGAGTAGCGAGCGCTTTCGTCAGGCGCTGGCGGCGGCATCGACGATTCCCGGTGCGGTCGAATCGACGCGGACCGCTCTTGATGGACTGACGGATCATCGTGCGTTCGAGCTCGCCGTCATTCAGCTTCTGCAGGCGGTCGAGCCCACCATCCGTCACACGGGAGGGCCGGGGGACGAGGCCCGGGACGGCGCCGGTGGCCCCTGGATGGCGGAGTCCGATGAGCTGCTGGTGTCTATCTCCTTGGAACGACGGTGGAAGGCGAAGATCAGCGACGAGTTGGGGCGGATTGACGCTTTCGGACACGCCCCGAGGTGCATCGTGGCTGTGACGAACCGCCGGACAAGTGCCCGAGGCCTCCGAGACCTGACCCGCGCGTGCAAGGGCCGGCTGTACCGCGTCGAGGTCTTGGACCAAGGGTGGCTGGTCAACGCGCTGCTGCGTCCGGAGCACCTTGAACTACGGACTCGGCTTCTCGGCCTGCCAGCCCCGGCATTCCCGCTCTTTCGCTCACCTGACGACCAGCTCGCATCGATGCAGGCCGCCGTGGGCGGCTCAGCTGCTCCTTTCACCGGCCGCCGGATCGTCGGAGAACGTGCTCTCGCCGATGTAGCGAGAGGGAAATCTCTGTTTCTGGAGGGTCCTGGAGGCGTCGGTAAGACCCGGCTGGCTCTTGAAATCTCGCGGCAGGTGGGCGCGGATCGCGTCGGACTTCTGCGTGCAAGCACGAACGTCGACTTCGGTCGACTTCCGGCCGAGAGCGCAGGGAACGACTCCCTCGTCCTGATCATCGATGACGCACATCGCCGCCCCGACCTCGCGCAGGTCGTCGACGTCGTTTCGAGACGGTCGGGCCCCGCGACACTGATCCTCACCGCGCGGCCCGGATACTCGACGCAGATCCTTCGCGGCCTCGACGACAGCAACATTCCGGTGGCCCGGCACGACGTGCGCAGGATGTCGAACAGAGCGATCGGACGCTTGGTTCGGCGGATCGAGCCGGCTTTGGACTACGACCGTGCGTACGAGGCCGTCATCAGGATCGCCGACGGCAACCCGTTCATCGCCATCGTCGCGCACCGAGTCCTCTCGTCGGGCGGAACTGTTCGGGACCTCGGCGGCGACGAAGCGCTCCTCAAGCACGTCCACGAGCTACTCGCAACGATCGCCGCCGCGTCTGGGCTCGACTCGCGTGTCCTGTACGAGACCGCAGCGATTGTCGCCGCTGCCGGCCGGCTTTCGACCGCCGACGATGCGACCGCGGAAGCGATCGGCCCACTGCTCGACATGTCGAGGGTCGAGCTGCGAAGGGCGGTGAACGACCTCGCTGACGGCGGCGTTCTCATCGGCACTGGAGACCCCAGCGCGCCCTTCGCTTTCAGCGCAGACGTCCTTTCGGAGGTGGTGCTCCGTGACGCGTTTCTCGGGGCTCGACCTCGAAGCGCGGCGCCCTACCGGGACGTCTGGCCGGTCGTGGCCGACCTCAACGCCGAAGCCGCGGCCCGCGCGCTCGCCGGTGCCACGTCCCGCACCATCGAAGCTTCCGAACCGGCGCTCGATGCCGTTGCGACCTGGTGCCGAGGGCGCATCGAGCACGAGCCTGGCGTCGTATTGACGGTCATGCACGAGGCGGCTTCCGGCGTACCGACGCTCGCCGAGGAGATCGTTCGCGAACTCGTGCGCCGGTGCGATGAAGGAGCGCTGGTCGACGTCGACACGCTGCGGCTGGCTGCGGAGTTGCTGGCGAAGAGGTTCCCGACGTTCGACGCCGGCTGGACCTTGTTGCTCGAAGTTGCTCGGCTGATCTTCGCCTCGGACGCATCTTCTAGTCAGCAGAAGGCGACGAGGGACGACATACGCAACGTCTATCCGAGGGTACCCCTCGGCACGGGCCCGCATGATGGCGCGATTCTCGCGTCGGTTCAGGCGGCGATGACCAACATCTCAGGACGTTTCTGGCGTCGTCACCAGAGTTCGACCGGGCCGGCACCCGGCGCGCCGGAGGCGGCCATGGCGGCCGCTATGGCCATGCTGACGCTGACCTTCGACGCGAGTCACGCGTCGGCCGAGGACGAGCGGACCATCTTCCTTACCGAGTGCGTGCTGCCCGCGTCGGCCGCGACTCGGGGAGTTCTGCGGGCGGGCTCCGAATTGCTGCTCGGGGTCCTACCCCACGTCACGCCGCGGGCCGTAGTACGGACCCTGAAGGATCTCGAACCAGTCCTCCGTGCTGCTCGAGGTCACGGCGGGCGATCAGCGGAGATTTCCGCCGAACTCGCGGAGATCGCTTCGGAGACGGTCGGCGGCATTGGCGCCTCCCTTCACGATGATCGAGCGCGGTATTCCGTGCCGGTCCGGCACCTGATGAATGACCTGTTGGCCCCTGGGGCTGAGGCTGGCCTGGATGTCGCCGAGTTCGGCGCTGTCCTCGCGCCCAGGTTCGAGCGACATCTACTTACGGACGAGGAGCAGCAAGCCGGACTAGCAGAGGCCGCGCATACGCATCTGTTGAGGACGGATACCGCGTCCACCCTCCGCCGATGGGAGACCTGGATCGCGGAGGCGCAGGAAGCGCAGGTCGACCTCGCGCGTCCGCATCTCGCCGAGCTGCTGGACGCAGCCGTCTCGGCCGATTGGCGGGCGATGGCCCCGCATATCGACGGTCTCGCAGACCGGCACTCGACGCTCCTTCCCGATGCGAGTCGCGCGCTGACACGCATCATGGAGGCCGACGGCGACGCGGAACGAGTTCGTCGGTGGCGAGCGCGGAACGTGGGTGCACGACGGACCATGACCTCCGCTCTGGCAGCGCTTGGCGAGGAACGGTGGGCGGAGGCGCTCACGGAGCTTGCCGCTGATCCGGACCCGGGCGTACGGTCCGCTGCCGCGCGTGTCGTGAATCGGACCAGCCCGGCCGCGAGATGGGCACTCGACATTGCACTCGCCGCATGTAGCGACGGCGACCTCGACCGCCTGTACTTCCTCCTTCTGTCCCTCGATTTCCGACCCCGGCGAGCGCCGCGCACCAATCTCGGTTCCGATGTGATCGAAGAGCTCGTGCGGCTGGTCGAACTGTCCGCGTCGAGTTACCCGCGTGCTGATAGACACGCCGGAGTCGTCGTGGAGATACTTGAGTCGCTGGCGCCGGGGAGCGTGATGAGGTGGGTGTGGGCTCGTATCGACGCAGCTTGCGCATCCGGAGACCGGTATCCGACCCAGGAACGGTGGGACTTCCCCTTCGGGATGCTGGAAAACCTCACCTTCGAAGTCACGCCTGCTGACCGGTTGCGCGCCCTCACGCTGCTGACCGACGACCACACCATGGGCTCCGTCCTTGCACAGGACGTCCTCAAGGTCATCGACCGAGGAGACCACTCGATCACCGCGTGGATGGCCGACAAGCTGGCCACACGACAAGAAGACGACTGGCGAATCGCACGGAACTTGCTGGACAACCCGATGTCGTGGGACGCGTACCGTGCGCGAGTCCTGGTACTCGTGCGGACGGGAGTCTCCGATCAGACGCTGGCAGGAATCGTCTACTCGCGGACGCCCTCGAGCTGGACGGGCTCCCGTCGGCCCGGCATCGAGGAAACCCTCAACGAGTTCCGCAGCTGGGACGAGCCGGAGCTACTACCGGTGCGTCAGGTCGCCGAGAACATCCTGGGTGAGGAACTCGCGCGGGTCGATCGCGAGGAGGCGGCCGGCGAAGCCGACGACGAGGATTTCGCGACACCGACAGCCGCGGGCGGAGAAGTCACTCGCAGCGGGGTCGCTCGATAATCCGATAGGACGAGTCCCCTGCGGATCGTCTACCGGGACGGTTGCTCAGCTCCCGGTGCTTGTACGCCGCGACAGCCACGCGAGCGCTCGGTCTGCGTCGTTCAGGATTGAGATGTGGCCGTCGTTCGGGGCGCGCCAGAGCGTCGCGTCCGCCAGGCGGTGGGTGATCCACTCGCTGTGCGCCACGGGCGCGATGCGGTCCCGCTCGCCGTGCAGAGCGAGGACCGGGCAGCTCACCCGTTCGAGGTCGCAGGCCCAGTAGTCCACCAGCGCAAGGTCGTCGTCGACCATTCCGTCGAGCCCACCATCGAGGGCCCGCTCGGCCACCGTCCCGAGCCACCCCCACGGGCCGCCCAGCGCTTCGTGATCAGACGAGGTGAACTGCTCAGGATCGAACGCCGTCGCTGCGAGGTGGCGCTCCAGCGCAGCACGACCTCTGCCGGCGGCCTGGAGCTCCGCGTCTCCTGCCGCGCCCATCCCGTCGAACCAGTCGAGGGGTCCGAATGCTCTTCGGGGTGCCAGCGGCGCGGCGAGGACCGCGCCGGACGCCCGATCTCCGAGAGTCGCGGCCGTCGCGAGAGCGTGACTGGCACCTCCGGAGTGGCCCATCACCGCGAAGCGGTCCACCCCCAATCGGTCGACCACCTCGACGCCGTCCAAGGCCACCGACGCCAACGTTCGCCCCGGCATCGCCGTGGATCCGCCGTAGCCCGGTCGATCGAACGACACCCATCGGACGCCGAGCCCAGCGGCTACGGGCAGGAGTGGTACCGGCGGCTCGCCCACGTTCGGCGTCCCGTGATGCCAGAGCACCGTCAGGACCACAGGCGTCGCTTCAGGCTCGGCGACGTAGACCCTCAGGGTGCGCCCGTCGGCGAGATGCATGTCCTCCGTCGTGATCACACGTCCCCCTCGTCGATGCACATTCAAAGACACGACTCCACCCGCTCCCAGGACTCATCGGAGCACGGTACGGCGATGATCGTCTCGCAACGGATCGTCAACCGGGACACCTTCCCCGGTGCAGTGACGCCGGCCTCAGTCGGTGTGCGTGAGCCCGTCGCGTGCCTCGTTCAGGATGCCGCGGACTGCGGCGCCGAGTGCCGCCGCGGGATCGATCGATCGCGGGCGTCGGCCATCGAGCAGCGCTGACGGGAGGTCGACCACGCAGATCGCGACGGTCTCGATGGTCTGCCGTTCCGCGGCACCGAATAGTGCGTGGGCCAGGCGCCGCAGAACGGCCAGGAGCTCACCGTCGAGGTCGCGGAGGTCGCCGGCCAGACCGTTGGGGAGTCCGTCGGCGATCAGGGCCTCCCGGCGGTGCCGGATCAGGACCCGGGCGCTCGCCGGGGCGGTCTCGTTCAGGTCACGAAGGACGGTCGCGGCGGCAACGGTGGCCGCGACGGCGCCGTCCCAGCCGCTCCCGGCGGCGAGGTGGGCGTCGACGACGTTCTGCTGCAGCTCGAGGAAGCGACGGGCTGCGCGGAGCCAGAGCTGCCCGAGCAGCTCGTTCCTGGAGCCGAACGCGTGGTAGAGCGAGCCACTCGACGCGCCGGAGCGCTCCGCCACGGCGCGGATGGTGACCGCGCGGTCGTCGCCCTCGGCCAACAGCTGCTCCGCGGCGTCGAGGAGACCGTCGAGGTCGTGCAGTCGCGGCCGAGCCATGCACCCACCATACCGTCATGCGTTCTAGAACATGTGCAACAGTACGGCCATGCCCACGCTCACCCGCATCGACGACGTCTTCGTCCTGGACCTCGGCGACGGCGAGAACCGCTTCTCACCCACCTGGGTCCAGGGCGTCGAGGACGCCCTAGGCGAGGTGCTGCGGACCGAGGCCCCGCGGGCCCTCGTCACGACCGCGACGGGCAAGTTCTGGTCCAACGGCCTCGACCTCGAATGGATGGGCGCCAACCAGGCGGAGGTCCCCGCGTTCGTCACCCGCGTCCACGAGCTCTTCGCGCGCGTCCTCGAGGCCGGGGTGCCAACGGTCGCGGCGGTCCAGGGGCACGTCTTCGCGGCAGGGGCGATGCTCGCGGTCGCGCACGACCGGATCGTGATGCGCGAGGACCGCGGCTACTTCTGCGTCCCCGAGAGCGACATCCGGATCCCGTTCACGCCCGGCATGACGGCCCTCCTCGCCGCCCGGCTCCCGCCGCGCACGGCCCACGAGGCGATGACTACCGGCCGTCGGTACGGCGGCGCCGATGCCCTGGCCGCGGGGATCGTTGACGAGGTCTGCCCTGAGCGGGACGTCGTCGGCCGCGCGGTCGCGTGGGCGGCCGCGCAGGCCGGGAAGCACCCCGAGACCCTCACCACGATCAAGCAACGCCTCCACGCCACGACCCTCGATGCGCTCCGCGCCGAGAACGCGGGCCTCTGAGGCCCGCGCCTCACCGCTTCCGTTCCGTTCGAACCCGAAAGCTCCGATGTCTGACACGACGCCCCCGCAGGTCGGCGATCCCTCCTCGTGGGGCCCCGAGCGCTCCCGCACGATCACCTGGCACGACCCTGTCCCGACCGCCCAGGTCGGACTGCAGATGAGCGGCCTGGACTACCTCAACGCCATGGGCGACGGCGGGCTGCCGCAGTCGCCGATCGCGAAGCTGATCAATCTCGAAGGGGTCACGGCGTCGGAAGGCGAAATCGTCTTTCGGTGCGTCCCGGACGAGTCGACGTACAACCCGCTCGGGATCGTCCACGGCGGCCTGATCTGCACCGCCCTGGACAGCGCGGCCGGCTGTGCCGTCCACACCACGCTGCCCGCGGGCGTCGGCTACACGTCGACCGAGATCAAGGTCAACTACATGCGGCCGGTCATGGGCGGCACCGAGCTGACGATCCGCGGCTGGGTCACCAAGCCCGGCCGACGCATCGCGTTCGCGGAGGCCGAGATCCGCGACCCCGCAGGCAAGCTCGTCGCCAACGCCACCTCGACCCTCCTGATCCTCAATGCCTGAGACCCGGAAGGGCGGCGGCGGGCCCGGCGTCGTCCTCGGCGTCCTGTCGCTCGCCGCGTTCATGGCGAGCCTGGACCTCTTCATCGTCAACGTCGCGTTCCGCGACATCGGCGAGAGCTTCCCCGACCAACCACTCGCCGACCAGAGCTGGGTCCTCAACGCCTACGCCATCGTCTACGCCGCGCTGCTGATCCCGATCGGCCGCTACGCCGACCAGCACAGCCGCAAGACCGGCTTCCTCTTCGGCGTCGCCCTCTTCACCGTCGCCAGCCTCGCCTGCGCCGTCGCACCCTCGCTCTGGACGCTCGTCGCCGCCCGCGTCCTGCAGGCCATCGGTGCCGCCGCCCTGACCCCGACCAGCCTCGGGCTGCTCGTCGCCGCGTTCGACGGACCCGGCCGCGCCCGCGCCGTGCGGATCTGGGCCGCCACCGGCGCCATCGCCGCCGCCTCCGGACCGGTCGTCGGCGGCGTCCTCGTCGAGCTCTCCTGGCGCTGGGTGTTCCTCGTCAACATTCCCATCGGCATCGGCGCGTTCGTCGTCGCCGCACGCGTGGTGCAAGACAGCAGCGAGACCGAGAAGACCGGCACACCCGACCCCGCCGGCGCCACGCTCGTCATCGTCGCCATCGGCGCGCTCGCACTCGCACTCGTCAAGGGCCAGGAATGGGGCTGGGGCGGACCTGACACCCTGGCCGCGTTCGCCGTCGCCCTAGTCGGCGCGGCCATCCTGGGCCGCCGGATGGCCACGCACCCGCGACCACTCGTCGAGCCCGCCATGCTCGCCGTTCGCACGTTCCGCTGGTCGACCATCAGCGCGATCGGGTTCGGGGCCGCGTTCGCCGGGTTCCTCCTCACCGGCGTCCTCTTCGCCCAAGAGGTCTGGAACTACGGGCCGATCACCGTCGGACTCGCCGTCGCCCCCGGGCCGCTCATGGTCCCCATCTTCGCCGTCGTCGGATCCCGCCTCCGCACCCGGCTGTCCGCCGGCACCGTCGTCGCGCTGGGCTGCGCCGTTTTCGCCGCCGGGTGCGTCCTGACCCTCTCGAGCATCACCATCGGCAGCGACTACGCCGCGCGGCTGTTGCCCGGGCTCCTGCTGTCCGGCGTCGGTACGGGCCTGGCACTGCCCGAGATCCTCGCGACCGCGACCAGCGAGCTCCCGCCCGACCGCAGCACGACCGGGAGCGCCATCGTCAACGCCGCCCGACAGATCGGCAGCGTCATCGGCGTCAGCGCCGTCATCGCCCTCCTGCCCACCATCGGCGACCTCGACCCCCTCGACGGCTTCCGCCACGCCCTCTGGGCGTGCGTCGCGCTCGCGCTCGTCGGAGGCCTCACCGGACTGCGCATCGGGAGGCCAAATCCGACACCGTCCCAGCCATCCCGATAGCCGAACGACAGCCGGACGCTGGCATGGGTGCCGGGGGTCGCGGCGACGTTTCGGCGCTACTTGGACGTCGACGCCGGAGGGGTCCCTTCGATCGCTCTCGTCTCCGCGCGTTCGATCGCCCGGTACACCGTTGAGCGTCCGACACTGAAGAGCTCCGCGAGCTCAGCGACCGACGTATCCCTGGTGTGGTGAAGCTCGACCAGGTGACGCTCCTGGTTTGGAGTGAGCTTGGGCTTGCGGCCGCGCAGCCGCCCGGCTGCGCGGGCAACTTCGAGTCCTTCGCGGGTCCGCATGCGGATCAGGTCGGACTCGAACTCGGCGACCATCGCCAGCACGTTGAACAGCAGCCGACCCACCGGGTCGTTCGGATCGTGGATCGAGCCGCCGAGGTTGAGCTTGACCCGCTTGACCGTCAGTTCGTCGACGATGTCGCGAGCGTCGGGCAACGAACGGGCGAGGCGGTCCAGTTTGGTGACGACCAACTGGTCTCCCTCGCGGCAGGCCGCGAGCGCTTCGCGGAGCCCCGGTCGCGCACGATTCGTGCCCGTGAGACCGTGGTCGATGTAGACCCGGTCAGGCCCGACACCGAGCGCATGCAGGGCGTTGCGCTGCGCAGTGAGATCCTGGCCCTTCGTCGAGACGCGGGCGTAGCCGATCATGAGGTTGTTCATCGCGCAAGCGTCCCGCTCACGTAGGCGCGCAACACCGCCCAGACCGACGACGCCGCGCCGCAGTCGATCGTCTGCCGGGACGGTCTGCGCCAAAAGCGAGCGGCGGCGCTGAGAGGATCCCTAGATGGCTCCTCCGATGGCTTTCGTTGACCTGCACGACGCCGAAGAGTTCGACCCGCCCCACATCAGCGCCGAGGTCGACCCGACCGGGGAATCCGAGACGTTCGAGTCGAACCTCGCAGCCGCGCTCGAGTGGGCCCGCGCACGAAGCGGCCAAATCGCGGTCCGTGTCCGTGGGCAGGCCTGGAGCGCTGGATCCGTCCCGTTCGACGATCTGCCGCAGATGGAGCCGACGGACATGGTTCGAGCTGTCGCGGCCGTCCAGCGCGAGTTCGAGCGGTTCGAGGCCGAACGAGCAACCTACGACGACAACCGGCGGTGGTACCACGCGGTGCTCGACCCCGACGTCGAAGGCGCCCTCGCCGAAGCAGAAGATCGGGTGCGCGCCGTCCCCGAGGTCGACGCGTTGAGTCGCAGGACGGCAGCCGGCGGTGATGTTGTGTGGATCGTTGAAGTTCTGGCGAGGTCGCGCGACGAGGCCGAACGCGTCAATCGCCGGATCACCGACGTCCTCTGGTCCCCTGAGCGCATTCGCCGGACCTACCCCGACGGCGTGTTCTACATCGGCACCGGGCAGAGCGCGACGGGCCTCATCGACTTCGTCGAGGACTGCTGGGTCCTGCAGGTACGGTGACAGCCGCGCGACGGCCGACCACGCTAACCCTGGCCCACAGCCGATCCTCGACTGGGACACCGCGCCGAAGCGGGGTGGGTTCCGTCGACAAGCCGCGCCGATGACGGTCTCCGGTCGGTTTTCGACGGGCGTTCTAGGAGGTCGAAGCGCCGTAGTGGCGCGCGGTGTCCTTGAAGAACGATCGGAAGATCGCGGCGTTCAGCGGTCCGCCGGGACGGCCGGCCGCTGTCGGCTGGACTGCGATGAGCCACCGCAGGGTGCAGGCGTCGGGTCCGTCGGGCTCGATGACGTGCTCCTCTGCGAGACGTCTGACGAGTGGCAGGTTGACCGCGGTAGCGGCGAATGCCTGGCGGTGGCCCTCGTCCCACGCGAAGTACCTCTCCTGCACGACGAGCAGGCCCTTCAGCACGCGAGCCTGGCGGGTGGTCCCGACGCCGAACGGGCGGGGCGACGTCCAGGTCACACCCTTCGGGCCGAGCGCGCGGCACCAGCTGAGCGGCGCGTCTGCGGTCAGGTCCTCCCAGACCTGCGCCGCAGGACGGGGGATCGCGAAGGTCTGCTCGTAGCGCTTCGGGGCGTCGGTCAGAAAGCGCTCGTCGGTGGCGGCGGTGGAGAACGGCATGGGTCAGGTGTCCTGGGTCGGGGGTCGGTCTGCGGCGGCCCGGTCGGCGAATTCGCGCTCGGCCGCCGGGTCGGGGTCGGGGAAGATCTGGCCGCCTTCCATCGCCCAGCTTGCGGGCACGTCGACCACCGCGACCAGCACGTCCTTGGCCGGCACGCGGGTGACGGCGGCGCAGAGGGCCGAGGTGTGCTCGAGAATCGCCCGTCGGACCTCGGGCGGGCGACCGGCGCGGATCTGGCCTCGCACGATCACCGGATTGCTTGGTTCACCCCCGGTGTACGCCGCGGTCGTTGGCACCTCGGCGAAGACCACGTGGACGAAGGACGCCGGAGCCCCGGTCTCCTCGACGTGGATCGCGGTGATCCCGGCGGCGAGCTCGGCACGCCGATCGTCGTCCAGGGCATCGTGGGTGGTCAGGACCTCGTAGAGCGGCATGCGTCGGCGTTGGGCGGTCAAGGACGCCGCGGCGCGTCCAGCCGCCCGCGCTGTCCCGCGCCGCCGCCGGTCTGGTCGTCGGGCACGTCGGGGATCTGCGTGAGCACGATCTTCGTGACGAGACGGTCGACGGGGCCCTTGTCGTTGCGCAGCGCGCGGTTGAGCAGCGTCAGCTCGACCGCGGCGCGGCGCTCACGTACGGCGAGCGCCACCTTGTCCTTGCGGGTCTTCATGCCGGCGTGACGGGTCGGTCCGCGGGGCGGGGCTGGTGCAGCACGCCGGCCCAATGGGCGGGCGGGCCGTCGAGGCGGTCGATGCGACCGCCGAAGCCCTTGAAGTGCGGGACGCCCTGCTCGCGGTCGAGGTGCTCGTCGGTGTCGTTGATCAGCATCCCGTCGTTGTGCTCGTCGGACCCGCCGCCGGGGATCTCGTCGATGAGCTCCGGGAACCACCAGCCGTGCGGCACCCGCAGGTGGCCGGCGCGCATGTCGGGCCGCAGCTCGACGATCGCGGAGAGCTTGCCGTGCGGGGTCGAGACCTCGGCCCAGTCGCCCTCGACGAGCCCTTCACGGGCGGCGTCGTCGGGGTGCACGAACGTCTTGGGGACCGGCGACATCTTCCGCAGCGACGGCAGCTGCCGCTGGCCGGTCTGGAAGTACGGGTCCTCACGCACCCCGATGAAGACGTTGTAGGGATAGTCCGCGTTCTGCGGCGGAGCGCGGTGGTACGGGAGCGGGTCGAAGCCGAGCTCGTCGAGGATCGTGGAGTACAGCTCGACCTTGCCCGTCGGCGTCCCGAACCCGGTCTTCCGGTACGAGCGGTACGGGTTCGGCGCGATCCGCATGTCGTGGCGCTCGGTGAACTCCTGGAAGCTCATGTCCAGCGGCTTCAGGCGCTCGTCGAGGAGGTCCTCGATCGTCCCCCACGGGAAGTGCTCCTCCATCCCCATCCGCACGGCCAGGTCGCGCCAGAACGCGAAGACGCTGCGGCACTCGCCGGGGGGCTGCGTGGCCTGCTCCGAGGTGATGAGCCACGACCGCCACCCGAAGCTGTCGTGCACGTTCGGTCGCTCCAGCCACGTGTCCCCGGGCAGCACGTAGTCGGCCAGCTGCGCGGTCGGGGTCATGAACAGCTCGTGCGCGACGATCAGGTCCTGGTTCATCAACGCCCGCCGGACCTGCTGCTGGTTCGGGTAGCTCATCAGCGTGTTGTTGCCCAGCGTGAAGAACGCCTTCACCGGATACGGATCGCCGGTGTCCATCGCCCGGAACAGGTCGGTGGGGTTGGCCATGTACGACCCCATCACGACGTTGGCGTACTCGTGGCCATGCACCCGCTTGGTGTGCGGCGCGAGCATCTCGCCGACCCGGTGCGTGTAGACCGGGTGGGTGTCGTAGCCCAGCTGCTTGGCTCGCTGCTCCGGCGTCAGCGCCTCGTGCAGCTCCATGATCGACTCGGAGGTCATCTCCTCGTTGAAGCCGTACATCAGCTCGCCGCCGGGCACGTCGAGGTGCCCGCAGACCGCGCGGAGGATCGCCTGCAGGCGGATCGCCGAGGTCGACGACACCTGCTGGTCCAGCGTCGGTCCCCACGGGATCGCCGCGGAGCGCGCGCCGGCGTACATGCGAGCGGCCTGCGCGATCTGCTCGCGCGGCACGCCGGTGATCTCTTCGACGCGCTCCAGCGGATACTCGTCGACGCGCTCCTTCAGCTCGTCGAAGCCGTGGGTCCAGTCGCGGACGAACTCCTCGTCGTAGAGCCCCTCGTCGAAGATGACCTTCAGCCAGCCGAGCATCATCGCCGCGTCCGTGCCGGCCCGCAGCTGCAGGTGCACGTCCGCGTTGACGGCCTGCCCGGAGACGCGGGGGTCCAGGACGATCAGCTTGCCGCCCTTGGCCTGCATCTGCCGGATCAGGTTGTAGATCGGCGTCCACGAGTGCTTGCGCGGGTTGTGCCCGAACAGCACCACCATGTCGGTGTTCAAGAGGTCCGGCCACGGGAACCACCCGTACGTGATCTTGTTCACCGCCGCAGTGTTGCCCATGCACATCGCCACACCCGAGACCCAGTTCGCCGAACCGAGCACGTTCATGAACCGGCGGCCCATCCCGCCCTCGACGCTCGTGTTCCAGTTCGACGTCGAGACCGCGAACGCCTCCGGCCCGTGCTCGTCCACCACGGCCTTCAACCGGCCGGCGATGTCGTCCATCGCCGACTCCCACGAGACCTCCTCCCACTCCCCCGCCCCGCGCTCGCCGACGCGCTTGAGCGGCTTCGTGATCCGTTCCGGCCGAGCGTAGAGCTTGTGGGCCTGCAGGCCCTTGACGCAGAAGTTGTCGTGCACGACGGGGTTGTCGGGCGGGCTTATCTTCGTCACCGCACCGTCCTCGACGGTGACCTTCAGCTGGCAGGCGATGTCGCAGACCGTGCAGACCGCTCGCTTCGTCGTCGACGTCATGCTCTCAATATAGAAGCGCTCGACAGGGAGCGGGGATTTGATCGCTCCGGTGGCGCGCACCCCGGGTACACCGCGACGCATACGCTGGCGCCGTGAGCGACTCCGCCGAGCCCGAGACCCCCCGCCCCGGGCAGCCGGTCCGCGGCTCGCAGACCGGCCAGCCACTCAACGCACTCTTCGACCTCCTCGGCCGCCGCTGGACGATGACCGTCGTCTGGGCACTCCGCGACGGCGGCGCGACGTTCCGCGAGCTGCAGACCCGCAGCGGCGGCATCGCCGCGTCGGTCCTCAACACCCGCCTGCGCGAGCTCCGCGAGGCCGGACTGGTCGAGAACGGCGAGGACGGCTACGCGCTGACCGACCTCGGGCACGGACTCATCGAAGCGGGAGCGCCACTCACCGCCTGGGCCGACCACTGGGCCGCGGCGCTCTCGAACCTCGACGACTGACTCCGCCAAGGCCGTCCCGACAACCGAACACCAGACGGAATAAGCGGACCCGATGCGGGCGGCCCGGCGCAAACGCATGGTCGCTGTACCAATAGACCCGTCCGAATTGATTCCCGGGAATGGGGCGTCAAACGGGACAGGTACGAGACTGCGGCGCCAATCCCCACGGGTTCCGACCAGGGCGTTCGGCACGAACTGCGACCTCGAGCGTCGCCGGGGATTTCAGCTCAGCGCGGGAAGTCTCGGACTCACCTATCAGCGCCCACGTGCCGCGAGTCCACCAGCGCACCGGTCCTGCCACGACCGATCCGGCGTCCGGCTCGGTGCAGCTCACCTTCCGAGGTCGAGTCCGATGTCCGGCGGCTCGGGTCCACGCGCGATCGACCGACGCGCGTCGTCCACCTTGCGCGTAGCCCGGTGCCAGTCGCGAGCTTCGATTGGGTCGTCCGGACGCCGAGAACTGAGACCGCCTACGGCTTCCAGCGGCCGATGGCGCAGCTCGTGCTCAGCGACACGCCGTGCTGCTTCGTCCCAGCGTTCGGCGAGAACGTCATCATCGGGACGTGGGCCAAGCTGCCGGGTGGCCCAGGCCGGCCGGGTTCGGACTTCCTGTTCGCTGAGGATTGACAGCCCGCGTTCGGCTCGTGCCCGGACGTCGCGCAGCTCGCGGTTGATGCCGGCGAGCTTGCGTCGGAGCGTCTGCGGGTCGGCGGGGAGCCGGCGCTCGATCTCGTCGCGGCGTGCGACGAGATCGGGACGGTCCCGGACGGCATCCGCGATCCGGGTCTGCAGTACGAGACGTTCGGTCGCGTAGTCGTCCGATGCGCTTCGGAGCAGACGCTTTCGGGGCTCAGGGAGCTGCGTCAGTCGCGCGACGGCGTCGGCGCGGCGCTCGTCGAGCTTGCGCAGCTGGTCTTCAGCGTGGGCATGCCGCTCGAGGTCGCCGGTCGGGAACGCGCGTCGTACGTCCGCGAGCCGGTCGACCTCGCCGAGCAGCTGCGCCAAGTGCTGTCGGTCGGCGCTGGGCTCGGATGGCTGTGGCGCCGTTTTGGTCGGCTCTGGCGTCGCTGTCCACTCGCGGTGGGCAACCTCAGTCGACCCGCTTCGCGAGTCGCGCTCGGAAAGCCGATCGACGGCTAGGTCTTCGTCGTCACGTACCGTCATGCGCTGGGCGACCTGGTCGAGGATCTCCGTCCGCGTTGCACGGGGCGGCCGGTAGCTGGGGGCGATCTCGTCGCGGTGCTCGTCGTCAGCGTCGTGGGGAGCGAGGACGTGGAGTTCGGTGGTGTCCCGGGCGCGGGAGAGCGCGGTGTAGCTCCAGCCGCGGGTGAGCTCCCACGGTTCGGTGACGACAGCGGCCCACTCGACGGTGCCGCCCTGCATCCCGTGGCCGGTCAAGGCGTAGGCGGGCTCGACGTGGCCGGCGACGTAGTCCGCCGGGAGCTCGCGGACCGCGCCCGTGTCGGTCCGGAGCGTGATGCCGTCCTCGGTTGCCGACTGGACGGTGCCGCGGGTGCCGTTGTCAACGTTCAGCTCCCAACTGTTCCGTCGACAGATGATGCGGTCTCCGGCGGCAACGATTACCGGTCCGTAGTCGTGGTCCATCCCCAGCCCGCCGAGGTCACGCCGTACCCCGCGAGCCCGATCGTTGAGGGCCTGGCGCGTGTCGTTGTCGCGCGCGATCAGGACCGCCGACGCCAACCCGTGGTCCTCGACGGCCGACGTCCACGCCGCCACCGCCCGGTCCATCCCGTTCCGGGGCTGGTCGTGAACGGTGATGCGTCCGGCCTGGTCCGCCCACTCGAGGTACGGAGCGCTGTGGCCCTCGTGGAGTTGCCCGAGGGCTCGCCGCTCGTCGGGGTCTCGCTGGCGGCGGACCTGGTCGAGGCGGTGGTGGCCGACGCGTTCGCCGACGGCGCGCATCCATCCGCCGGCCTGCACGGACGGCAACTGCCCGGGGTCGCCGATCGCGATCACCTTGACCCCGCGTGCCTCGGCCCAGCGGAGCATCCGTTCGGTCTGGCGAGTCGAGGCCATCGCGGCCTCGTCGAGGATCACGACGTCCGCGAGCTTCGCCTTGGGTTCACGCTCGATCGCGGCGATCATGCTGTGCAGGGTGCGGGACCCGGTGATCCCTGCTTCGTCCGCCAGCTCTCGGACCGCTCGGCCCGTCGGAGCCACCCCGACGACATGCAGTCCCGCGGACTCGTAGGTCTGGCGGAGCACGCCGGCGGTGTAGGTCTTGCCGGTGCCGGCGAGCGCTTCGACGACGTCGACACCGTTGCCCGATCCGGCGACGCCGCGGACTGCGGCCGTCTGCTCGTCGCTGAGCGTGCGGTCGGATGTCACCAGTGCGCGTTCGACGTGGCGCTCCGAGAGGCGGGCGACGCCCTCCCCCGCCCTGCCGGCCGCGGCGGCGACCAGGCGCCGCTCGGTGGCGACGAGGTCGTCGGTCGTGAACAGTCGGTCCTGCTCGCCCGGACGGTCGAGCTCGTCGGACAGCTGGACCTCGCGGACGTCCCCGCGCCCTAGGAACACACGAGCGTGGTCGCGGACGTCGGCGACGCGCGCACCTTGCTGGTGGGCCTCGGCGTACTCGCGGACCGCGTCGCGCGCGAGGAACGTGTTGGCCATCTCGGTCAGGCCTGTCGGGCCCGCCAGCCGGGCGTCGAGCGCCGCGAATTTGACCGGCGGCCCGCCAACCCGCACCCCGCGGGCAAGGTCCTTGCGGCCTTCGTCGACGAGCGCTTCGACTGCTTCGCGGTCCAGCCCGTGCTCGGCCGCGCGGGCGACGACCTCCTCGCGCCAGGTGACGGTGTCGATCTCGTAGGTCTTGCGGCTCCGGGTGGCGAGCGCCGCGGACTCGGCACGGCCCTTGGTGTTCAGCGAGAACCCGTCACCTTCGGCCTGCTCGAGCATCTCCATCCGCCGACGCGAGAAGTGATCGCGCACACCCTTCGGAACGCTGACGAGCTCGGCCGCGCCTTTCGAGACCGCACCCCACTCCAGACCGAGCCGGTCGCGGACTTCTGCTCGGAGGTGCGCCTGGTAGAGCGTGCCGGCGGTCTTCGCGTGCCGGTAGATGTGCCGGGCGTCGAGCGCGGTCCAGCGCCCGTCGGGACCTTGACTCGCGTTCGCCGCGACGACGTGGGTGTGCAGCTGCGGATCCAACGACCGCGACAAGCGGTGCCGGTAAGCCGCGGCGATGAGGCCGCCGCCGGGCTGGACGACGACCCCGCCCTTCCCGCGGCGCACTTTCACGGCAGTGTCCTCGACGTACCGCAGCGCCGCCCCGACAGCGGCGTCGTGTGCCCTGACGAGTTCCCTCGACGTCTCGGGGTCCGCGACGGCGAAGAGCACCGACACGGATTTCGGTGCCGAGAACGTCAGGTCGTAGCCGGCGACCTTTACCTCGCTCCGACTCGACCGCAGCGCGCGGTGGAGGTCGGGGTCGGACGGGTCGATCCCGGCGGCCATCCCGCTCAGCTGTTCTGCCCGGACCTGACCGTCGAGGCCGAGCTGCTCGGCGCCGCGGCCGATCCATCGGCCGGGGGCTTCGCCCTGGCCCGAGTAGTAGTCGTCCTGGCCGTGGGCCACCGTGCGCTCGTAGTAGCGCTCCTGACCCGCGGCGAGCTTCCCGACGGACAACATCCGGTGCGTTCACCGTACGCCCGCCGCACCCCGGGTGCAACTGTGTGCACGACGAGCGCAGCGAGGATGGGCGGGCCTCATTCGTTGTCGGGGTGATCACCTTCCTCGGCAGGCCGACGTACGTGCGTCGAGATCCCTAGGCGTGACTGTCGGCCGTCGTGATCATGCCTCGCGAATGGTCGATCTGCGCGTGAGGACGTCCGACGAGGAGCGCCGTGCCGGTCGGGCCGCGACCGAGCGGTTCCGTGCGGGCCAGCGCGAGTGGCGCCAGCGGATCAACCGGCCGGCGCTCGCCGTCACCGGCGCGATGGTCCTCGCATCGGTCGTGCCCGCGCTCGTGCTCGGACAGATGTGGGGCTACGCGTTGGGGGTCTACGGCGGGGCGTTCATCGGCCTCTACTTCTGGCTTCGCGACGATCCACCGGAGTACGTAGCTCGCTGGGAGTGGGGTGCGGACGCCGAGCGGGCCACGGCTCGAGCGCTGCGCGGACTCGTCCGCGCGGGGTGGTTCGCCGTGCACGACGTGCCGTGTCGTCTCGGAAACATGGACCACGTCGTGATCGGCCCCGCCGGGGTCTTCGTGCTCGAGACGAAGTGGCTGGGCGGCGACGCAACAGTCGAGAACGACGAGATCCGCGTGCAGCGCCGACTCGACCCGGACTCGAACTACGTCACCGGCGGCGTCGGTCGGCGGACGCGGAGCCGAGCGGTGGACCTCGGATCGGCGCTGGCGCAGCAGTCCGGTCGGCGGCCGTGGGTGACCGCCGTGGTCGTGATCGACAGTCGTTTCGCGGACGGGGTCGTTGACGGGGACCGGATCACCTTCGTGCGTCGCGACCTGCTCGCCGACTGGCTCGCGGCCCGCCCCCAGCGGCTGGCGCCCGGGGAGGTCGACCAGCTCGCCGCCGCGATGCGGACGCTCGTTGACCGAGCGGACGCCGGGGACGCCAAGCGCCGGGCATCGAAGCCCTCGGTCGTCGGCGAGACGGCCCCGTTCATCCTCGGTGTTCCGGCGACGCCCGCCGGGCCGACGAGCCGCTGACCCGGTTCAGGCGTCGTCAGGCGCCCGATGACCGGTCAGCAGCCAAGCCTCGAACACCGGCCGGACGACGATGAGCGTCCGCCCGAGGTGCCGGGCCCCCGGCAGCTCGTCCCGCTGGGCGAGGTCGTAGACCCGCCGGCGCGAGCAGTGGAGCATGCGCGCCACCTGTTCGGCGGTCATCACGTCGTCTCGCGTGAGGGCATCAGCCTGCACAGACCGGTTGTAGCTCGCCGAACGGCCCGCGACTAGTAGGCACTTGTGCCCACCCGAGCGAGTGACCCTTAATTCCGGCGTCGCCTCTGGGCCCGTTCCGAACAGCGGCCATTCCACCCGGGATCATTCGGACGGCGGTGACACACGATCCGGCCCGAGTGCCCAGTCGCTGGTTCGCCTGCGGCGACGACCTGACTGAGCGTGCGGCATCAGGCCGAGGCGCGACTGGGATTGCCGTGCCCGGGGGGGGGTGTCACAGCTCGGTGGGTTCTGTTCCGGAACGTTCGACTATGGCCCGCATCAGGTCGACGGTCGCCCGGACGTCGCGAAGGTCCACGGTCTCGAAGGCCGTGTGGGTGTAGCGGGTCGGCACCGCGATCAGTCCGGCGGGCGAGCCCGCATCGATGAACGCCCGGCCGTCGGAGGCGTAGCTGGAGAACACGGCGTCCTGGAGCGGGATACCGTGCGCTTCGGCCGCGGCATGGATCTGCAGGCCGATCCCGCGGTCGTAGTGGACCATCGAGTCTTTGTGCACGAGGATCGGCCCGGCCCCGAGCCGCGCCGGGTGCTCCTGGTCGTCGATGCCCGGGACGTCGCCGACGAGCCCGACCTCGAGGCCGAGGACCCGGGCGAAGCCGTCGTGCGCCGCGACGGCCTGCGCGCCGTGCAGTCCGTTCTCCTCCTGGACGGTGATCGCGAACCACAGCTCGCACTCGAGGGCGTCGAGGTCAAGGTCCGCCCGAAGCGCCTCCATCACCGCGATCGCGACCCGGTCGTCCATGGCGCACCCCGCGACGCGGTGCTCGCCGAGCTTGCGGAACTCGGCGCGGTAGAGCACCTGGGCCCCGACGTGGATCCCGGATCGGAGGACGGCGGCGCGACTCTCTGCACCCAGGTCGATCCAGAAGGTCGGCCAGAGCAGGTCTGGACCGTCCTGGGGACCGAGGGCGCCGTGAGCGACGTGGCCGCTCGCCGCGGCAAAGACGCCCTCGATGATCTCGCCGGAGCGCGTCACCACGCGTGCGCCCTGGCCCACGGGCCACCGGAGCTCCGGGCGGGTGCCGCGCGCCCCCTGGCCGTTGTCGAGCATCAGGAACCCGTCGTCGGTGATCGACCGAACGACGTAGCTGACCTGGTCGGCGTGCGCGTGGATCAACGTGCGCGGGCCGCTCCCCCCGACCCGCAGCAGCAGGTTCCCGAGCCCGTCGCGCTGAACGTCGTTGCCCCACCGCTCGATGAACTCGTCGAGCAGTGGCGACTCGAACCCGGACGGCGCGGGAACCCCGCAGAGCACCTCCAGGAGGGTGGCCAGATCTGCATCGCGCATCGCCGCAGCGTACCCGAATGCTGGAGTCCAGTTCTACAATATGGATATTAACTCTGTATCGTGGACTCATGGCCAGGCCCGTGAGCAGCACCCTTCAAGCGTCCGGTGCACCCGGGCGGAGCGTCGTGTCCGCAGACGCGTCCGGAGGCGTCCGGGCAGTCCGGATCGCGGTACCGGGCCCGCAGGTCTTCGTCTCGGGCATGACGGCGCGCGGGGACGACGGCGGCGTGGTCGGCATCGGGGACGCGGGTGCTCAGGCCGTTCAGGTCTTCGCGAACCTTCGCTCCACGCTCGAAGTCGCCGGCTCGAGCCTCGACGATGTCGTGCGGCTGGACCTCTACGTCCGGGACGTCGAGGACTTCCCGGCGATCGCGGCGGCGCGGGCATCGGCCTTCGGGGACCGACCCCTTCCTGCCGCGACGTTGGTCGAGGTGTCACGACTCGCCGACCCGGACTACCTCGTCGAGGTCAGCGCGATCGCCGTCACCGGGACGCTGGCGCCATGACGCCCGCGCCGATCCCCGCAGTCCCCCACGAGGGAACGAGGCACGCATGACCGCCAACCGCGGAGTGACGTTTCAGGAACCGGGTGTGGTCGAGGTGACCGACGTCGACGAACCCGACTTCGTGTTGCGCGACGCCCCGGGCATCAATCCGGCCAACGCCGGCCGCCGCTGCGACCACGGGGTCATCGTCAAGGTCCTCGCGAGCTGCATCTGCGGCTCGGACATCCACATGGTTCGGGGCCGGGCCCCGGCTCCGGCTGGTCTGGTGCTCGGCCACGAGATGACGGGCGAGGTCGTCGCGATCGGCCGGGACGTCGAGACGCTCGAGGTCGGGGACGTGATCTCCGTGCCGTTCAACGTCGCCTGCGGTCGATGCCGCGCGTGCTCGGCCGGACAGACCGCGATCTGCGAGGGCGCGAACCCCGGCGGGGCCGGCGCGGCGTTCGGCTACCCCGGACTCGGGGGCTGGGCGGGGGTGCAGTCTCAGTACGCACTCGCGCCGTTCGCGGACTTCAACGCCCTCAAGTTCCCCGACCGCGAGCAGGCACGCGAGATTCTGCCGGACCTCGCGATGTTGGCCGATATCTTCCCGACCGGGTTCCACGGCGCCGTCTCGGCGGGTGTCGGTCCCGGGTCGGTCGTCTACGTTGCCGGCGCCGGCCCCGTCGGCCTCGCCGCCGCGTGCTCGGCGCAGCTTTTGGGTGCAGCCGTCGTCGTCGTCGGCGACCTCAATGCCGACCGACTGGCGCAGGCGCGCAGCTTCGGCTGCGAGACGATCGACCTCACGGCCGGCGTTCCGCTCCCCGACGCGATTGAAGCGATCGTGGGCGTTCCTGAGGTCGACGCGGCGATCGATTGCGTCGGGTTCATGGCTCGGGGACACGGCCCCGGCGCGGACGGTGAAGCCCCCGCCACGGTGCTCAACTCCTTGATGGGGATCGCCCGCCCGGGCGCGCACCTCGGCATCCCCGGGGCCTACGTCTCATCCGACGGCGGCGGCACCACGGAGGCCTCCCGTAACGGCGTCCTCGGCGTGGACTTCGGTGTCGGATGGGGCCGGTCGTTGGTGCTGCACACGGGCGGCTGCCCGGCCAAGCGCTACCAGCCCGCCCTGATGAAGAGCATCCTGCACGGACGGGTGAAGATCGCCGACGCGGTCGGCGCGACCGTCGTGCCGCTCGAGGACGCTGCCGCGGCCTACGCGGAGTTCGATCAGGGCGCCGCGAAGAAGTTCGTCCTCGACCCCCACGGCCTGCTCGCCGCCGGCGGCCACTGATGCGCCGGACCGGCTGGCTCTGGGACGAGCGCTTCACCGCGCACGACCCCGGCGACGCTGCAGCGTACGTGGCCGCCGGCGGACTCGTCGCGGTGGACCGGCACGTCGAGAGCGCGCTCACGAAGCAGCGATTCGCGGACATCGTCGAGGCGAGCGGCCTCGCCGAGGACCTCGTGCGGCTCGTTGCGAGGCCGGCGACCGATGAGCAGCTCCTGGCGGTCCACGCTCCCGACTACCTCGAGCGGCTGTCCGTCCTCTCGGACGGCCCCGGGGCCGAGGTCGAGAACGGTGTGAACTGCGGGCCCGGGTCCTACGAGATCGCGCGCCTGGCCGCGGGGTCGTGCATCGCCGCCCTCGAAGCCGTCTGCTCCGGCGAGGTCGACAACGCCTACGCGCTCGTCCGGCCGCCTGGGCATCACGCGGAACGCGCGGAGGCGATGGGGTTCTGCCTGCTCGCCAACATCGTGATCGCCGTACAGCACGCGCGGAGGCACCTCGGCATCCGACGCGTCGCAGTCGTCGACTGGGACGTGCACCACGGAAACGGCACCGAGTCGGCCTTCGCGAACGACCCGTCCGTCCTGACCGTCTCGCTGCACCAGGACCACTGCTTTCCGTCGGACCGCGGGGCGGTCGAGGACCGCGGCGCCGGCCCCGGACTCGGGACGAACGTCAACGTCCCGCTTCCTCCCGGATCCGGACGGCCGGCGTACCTAGCGGCACTCGAGGCGGTCGTCGCTCCCGCCCTCCGCGCGTTCGAGCCCGAGGTGATCGTCGTCGCGTCCGGGTTTGACGCCTCCGGCCTGGATCCCCTCGGCCGGATGATGCTGAGCAGCGAGGACTTCCGCGACATGACCGGGTTCGCGGTCGGCCTGGCCGACGAGCTCTGCGGCGGGCGGATCCTTCTGGTCAACGAGGGCGGCTACTCCGAAGCGTACGTGCCGTTCTGCGGGTTGGCGGTCGTCGAGGAGCTTGTCGGCGCCGTGACGCGCGCCGCGGACCCGTTCCTGGACTTCGTCGCCTCCTGGCCCGCGGACTCGGTGCTCGCGCATCAGCAGGCCGCG
Organism: Patulibacter sp.; assembly: GCF_030655195.1. Classification (GTDB taxonomy): domain Bacteria; phylum Actinomycetota; class Thermoleophilia; order Solirubrobacterales; family Solirubrobacteraceae; genus Patulibacter. The sequence continues at coordinate 41,893 of NZ_JAURWA010000108.1, forward strand.
ATCGACGCGGCCCGGGACGTCCTCGATCTGCCGCTTCTTGCAGAGCTCGCGCAGCGGGCGTAGGTCGAACCGCCGCGGCGGGGGCCATCCGCGCGTGCAGATCCGTCCGCGGGCGCCGACGCGTACGAATCGCGGCGACGGCTGCCAGGCGGACGCCCGATCCGGGCGGCCGCCGGGCCCGACGCGGTGCTCAGCGCACCGCGGACCGCAGGAGTTCGACGATGCGTGCCGTGTGGGTTCCCGGCGTGAAGACCTGTCGGACCCCCATCTCGAGCAGCACGGGCACGTCGTCGATCGGGATCGTGCCTCCGACGACCACCACGACGTCCTCGGCCCCGGCGCCCCGCAGCAGATCCATGATGCGCGGCATCAGCGTCATGTGGGCACCCGACAGGATCGAGAGCCCGACGGCGTCGGCGTCCTCCTGCAGAACCGTGGCCACGATCTGCTCGGGCGTCTGGTGCAGCCCGGTGTAGATGACCTCCATCCCCGCGTCGCGCAGCGCCCGGGCGATGATCTTCGCGCCGCGGTCGTGGCCGTCGAGGCCGGGCTTGCCGACGACGACCCTGATCGGGTGGTCGCGGACAACCGCGGGGAGGTCGTGTCCGACGTCCGGGGAGCTCATGTGACCTGTCCCGGGGTCCCGGGCTGTTGGAACTCCAGCAGGATGCCGTCGGGGTCCCGGAAGAACACGACCTTGCCTCCCGCGTAGTGGCCGACGCTCATGTCGACGATCTCGCTCAGCGTCTCAACGCCGGCGGCCCGGAGTCGTCGGACGTCGCCCTCGATGTCGTCGACCTCGAAGCCGATGCGGGCAATCCCAAAACGGTCCTCGCCCCCGTCGAACGTGCGGATCGCATCCGGGGCGACCGGCTCGATGATCTCGATGATCTCGCCGCCGAGGCGGATGAGGCCCAGCCGGATGACGACGCCCGGGACGTTGAACATCCGGTCGAGGAAGTCGCCGCGGCGGTCGTCGTCGCGAGAGACGAGCTCGGCGCCGAGGACGTCGGTGTAGAAGTCCATGGAGCGGCCAAAGTCGCGGACGAGGAGGACGGTGTGGTGCAAGTCGCGGATCATGCGGCGACCCCGACGTAGCCGGCGCGAACATCACGGTCGACGAGCGCGGGATCGCGAAGCCCGGGGTCACCGAATCCGCCACCTCCGGGCATCTCGACGACGATCCGGTCGCCCCTGCGCAGCTGGATGTCCTGGTCCTTTGTGACGTGTTCGGGGAGCTCGACGGTGCCGTCGGTCCGGACGACCTTCGCGGTCGTCAGCGCGCCGTCGCCGCCACCCGCGATGCCGGGGGGGGCGAAGCGGCCACGTTCCATCAGGAACGAGACGTCGGCGCGGTCGGCCTCGATGACGAGCTCGTAGCGCGCACCCAGGCCGCCGCGGTGCTGTCCGATCCCGGCGGAGTCCGGTCGCAGCTCGTAGCGGGCGAACGACACCGGGTACCACTCCTCGAGGAGCTCGATCGGCGGAACCTTCGCCATCGAGATGGTCGCGCAGGCGTTCGTCAGGCCGTCCCCGCCGGCGTGGCCGCCGTAGCCGCCCCCGGCGAAGAAGTACATGATGAACTCGCGGCCCTCGTGGTGGCCGTGGACGGTGAGGTTCGCGGACGTGGAGTACGCAGCGCCCTGGGCGAGCTCCGGCAGGGCCTGCCCGAGCAGCGCCATCACGGCATCGATGACGCGGGCGGGGACCTCAGAGGCGCAGCCCGCGACCGGGGACGGGTAGCGCGCGTCGAGGAACGAGCCGGGCGGCACGGTGATGTCGACGAGCCCGAAGGTCCCGTCGTTGATGAGCAGGCCGGGGAACGCGTGCATGATGCCAATGAGGACGCCGGACTTCGACGCGCCCAGGGGTGAGTTCATCGGCCCTGCACACGTGGGGCTCGTGCCGGCGAAGTCGAACGCGAGACGTCCGTCGGCAACGGTCATCGCACAGGAGACCCTGAGGGGATCCGAGCTCACGCCGTCGCCATCGAGCCACGCGACCGTCTCGTAGCGTCCGTGCTTCAGACGCAGGAACTGCGCACGGGCGAGGCGTTCGGCGTAGTGGCCGAGCTGGTCGGCGAAGCTCCGGAAGCCGTCCAGGCCGTAGCGCTCGACGAGGGCGGTCAGGCGGCGCCTGCCGACCTCCAGGGCTCCGAGCTGGGCGACGATGTCCCCGTGGCGCTCCTCGGGCACGCGGACGTTGTCGAGCACGAGGCCGAGAACGTCGTGATCGACCTCGCCGTCGCGGACGAGCCGCGTCGGCCCGAACCGGAGCCCCTCTTCGTGGATCGTCGTCGAACGGCTGCCGAATCCGCCGGCGACGGCGCCACCCATGTCCGCCCAGTGCGCGGTGTTGGCCAGGACGCAGACCAGCTCCCCGTCGACGTGGAACGGGGTGATGAGCCGAACGTCCATCAGGTGCGTCCCGCCGCGGTAGGGGTCGTTCAGCATGTAGACGTCGCGCTCGCCCGGAACGGTGACCTCGTCGAGGAACGCCTCGACGGAGTACTGCATGCAGCCTGTGAAGATCGGCAGACCACGGTGGCCCTGGGCGATTGCGCCGCCGTCGATGCTCGAGTAGATCCCGGACGCGCGGTCGACGGACTCGGAGATGATGGGCGAGAAGGCGGCACGTTCCAGCGCGGTGTCCATCTCGGAGCAGATCTGCTCGATCGCCCCCGCGAAGATGGCGAGGTCGGCGGCATTGGTGGCCTCGGTGGTGCTCATGCGTGGACCTCGATGAGGATGTGCCCGCCGGTGCTCACCGTTGCGGTGGTGTCGGGCGGGAGGAACAGGGTGGCGTCGGGTGCGCTGATCGTGGTCGGGCCGCGGACGACGGCGTCGTCGGCCAGGGCCGGCCTCCAGTGCTCGACGTCGGGCGGGACGGCGACGTTCGTCGTCCGGACGTCGCCGAGCGAGAACCCCGCGGCGGCGCGGCGCGGCGTCCGGGCCTCCAGCCGGACGCTGCGGACCATCACCGCGGAGCTCGGCAGGAGGCCGCCGAAGAGCTCGCGGTACTGGGCGAGGAACGCCGCCTCGATGGCCGCCGGGTCGGGATCCAGGGGCGCCTCGACGTAGACCGCGTGGGTCTGGCGCTCGAACTGGCACTCGTAGAGCGCGCGCACGCTCGTCGGCATCCCCTCGACGCCGGTGAGGTTCTCGGACATGCGCGCGACGGACCGCTGAATGGCGACGCCGAGCGTTGCGGTGTCGAGGTCCTGGAGCGCGGACCGGGCGGAGATGATCTCGTCGGTAGCGAGGTCGGCAATGAGGCAGCCGTAGGCGGACAGCAGGCCCGGGCTGGCGGGCACCACGACGGTCCGGACGCCGAGCTCGCGGGCGATCTCGCACGCGTGCAGCGGACCGGCTCCGCCGTAGCTGATGATCGCGTAGTCGCGGGGGTCGCGGCCGCTCTGGATCGTGACGTCGCGGACGCAGGAGGCCATGGTCGCGACGACGACGCGCAGCACGGCGTCGGCCAGGAGACCCGGACTCGGGAACGCCGCAGTCAGCTCGGGCTGGTGCTGCTGGACGGTGGCCCAGATCTGGTCCTTCGAGACCGGTGGCGCCAGGTCCGTCCCGAGCTGCGTCGCGCGGAGCCGGCCGGCAAGCACGTTGGCGTCGGTGACGGTGAAACGGGTGCCGCCCTTCCCGTACCAGATGGGTCCGGGCACCGAACCCGCAGAACGCGGGCCGACGCGAAGGAGGCCGCCGTCGTCGAGCTCGGCGATCGATCCCCCGCCGGCGCCGACGGTCCGCACGTCCAGGGTGGGGATGCGGATCGGGACGTTGTACTCGAGCTCGAGCTCGTTGGTCGTCAGCGGGCGGCCGTCCTCGATGACGCCGACGTCGAAGCTCGTGCCGCCCATGTCGCACGCCACGGCGGAGGAGATCCCGAGCTCGGAGAGCACGCGTGCCGCACCGGTCAACCCGGCGGCGGGGCCGCTGATGACACTGCGGATCGGGAACCCCGTGAGGGCCGCGACCGGGAGCGTCCCGCCGTTGCCCTGCATGACCCGGACGCGCGCGTCGGTCGTGACCTCACCGACCCGCTGCCCCAGGTCTCCCAGGTACTCGGAGAGGTTCGGGGTCACGTAGGCGTTCAGGACCGTCGCAACGGTCCGCTCGAACTCGCGGACCTCCGGCAGGACGTCGGCCGACAGGGTGATCGGGACATCGGGGAGCTCGTCGGCCAACCAGGCGAGGACCTGGTCCTCGTGCTCGCGGTTGGCGTAGGAGTGCAACAGGACCACCGCGACGCTCTGGACGCCGGCATCACGCAGCGCACGTCCGGCTTCGCGGGTGGCCGTCTCGTCCAATGGCAGCTGCTCGACGCCGTGGCGGTTGAGCCGGCCGGGGACCTCGAAGCGCAGCCAACGCGGAACGTGGGGCTCGAAGCTGCCCCGCAGGCCGTAGACCTGCGGCCGCGTCCGTCGCCCGAGCTCGAGGACGTCGCGAAATCCGGCGGTCGTGACCAGGCCGGTCAGGGCCCCCCGCCGCTCGATGATCGCGTTCGTGGCGACGGTGGTGCCGTGCAGGACCTCGACGATCCCCGCAAGGTCCTCCGCCGGGATCGCTTCGGCGATCCCGTGCATCAGGCCGTCGGCCTGGTTCTCCAAGGTCGACGGGGTCTTGACCAGGACGGCCGCCCGGTCGGGTGACCAGGCGATGAGGTCGGTGAAGGTGCCGCCGACGTCTCCGCCGATGTGCCAGGTGGTGCTCATGCGTTCTCGATCTGGAAGAGGTGGGAGCCGGGCGGCTCAGCGGACGAGATAGCCGCCGTCGACGACGAGGTCGTGTCCGGTGACGAAGGAGGCGCGATCGGAGGAGAGCCACACCACGGCCTCGGCGACCTCGGCCGGGGTGCCGGGCCGACCGAGGGGTTGCAGCGCGCGGACGTCGCCACGGCTGAGCAGCCCACCGTCCACAGCGCGCTGGAGGAGCGGGGTGTCGATGACGCCCGGCGAGACGCAGTTGACCCGGATGCCGCGCGCTCCGTAGTCGAGCGCCGCGGCCCGGGTCAGGCCGAGCAACCCGTGCTTGGCCGCCGTGTAGGCCGTCGTCCTGGGCTGCGCGACGGAGGAGAGGACCGATCCGGTGTTGACGATGCTGCCGCCCCCGGCCTCGAGCATGTGGGCGGCCTCGGCCTTCAGGCAGAGCCACGCACCACGGAGGTCGACCGCCAGCACCCGGTCCCATTCCTCCGGGTCGAGCTCGTGGGCTGCACCGCCGGGATCCTCGACCCCGGCGTTGTTGTGCGCGCAGTGCAGTCCGCCCAGCTGCGCAACGACGGATGCGACCATCGCGGTCACGTCGCCCTGATCTGCAACGTCGCAGCGGACGGCGATCGCGCGCGCGCCGTCGTCGCACAGCGCCGACGCGGCGGCGTCCGCCGCCTCCTCGTCGATGTCGACGACCGCGACCTTCGCGCCGTCCCGCGCGAAGGCGGCTGCGCACGCAAGACCGATGCCGGCGCCGGCCCCCGTGACGAGGGCGACGCGGCCGTCGAGGGGACCGGGCATGCCGGGTCCCCTAGGCGACCGGGGCGACGGTGGCCGGCGCCTCGGTGCCGTCCCACCAGGGCGGACGGGCGGTGCCGTCCACGATGGTGCCGTCGCGTCCGACGTAGCTCTGTGCGTCGGCACCTGCGGGGATGCCGTCGCCGAGGGCCTGCTCGAGCCAGTCGGCGGCGATGCCGATGATCTCGGCCCCGACGCCGCCGAGCGCGTGGAACTCCTGCTCGTAGACCACGAGCCGCTTCGGCGCGTCGATGTACTCGTAGAGGTCGATGGTCTCCTCGAGGGTGGAGAGCTCGTCGAACTCGCCGTAACACATGAGGACGGGGCAGCTGATGCGATCGGCGAGCTGCTTGACCCCCATCTTCGTCGCGACCTCGTCCTCGAAGACCTGCTCGTCGGCGATGCCGGACATGGCCATGAACTGCTTCTTGAAGCCCGGCTGGGCCCGGTTGAAGATGACCTGCGTGTCGCCGTAACAGCCCATCGCGGTCGCGGCCGCCTTGATCCGCGGATCCAGCGCCGCGGTGCGCAGGCCCCAGTACGACCCCATGCTCACGCCCCAGAGCCCGACGCGATCTGCGTCGATCTCGGGACGCGACGTAAGCTCGTCGATGAGGGCGCTCATCGCGGGCTCGTAGTTCTCGAGCGTCACGAACAGCTGGTCGGTGAGGGTCTCCCCCTGTCCGGGACCGTCGACGGCGAGAACGGCCATGCCGCGCGGCAGGTAGTACTGCTCCGCGACGCGGGCCCAGTCCTCCTTGTACATGTCCATGCCGGGCAGCATCAGGACCAGCGGGGCCGGTTCGTCGGTGTCCGGAAAGTGTGCTGTCGCGTAGAGGGTCTGGCCGCGGAACGGCAGCTCGATCCGCTCGCTGCGGGTGGTGCCCATGCGCGCGACGCCCTCGGAGCAGCGGTTGATGGCCTGCGTGTAGGCGGTCTTGCGGGAGTCACCCGGCGCGAACGAGTGGCGGGCGTGGCCGTACAGGAGCGCGGAGCGGTGGTAGAGGTCGTGGGCGGCGCGTCGGAAGCCCTGCGCCTCGTACCAGGTCGCCTTGTGCTCGATCTCGGAGCCGACCTCGCCCCAGGCCTTCGGCATCTGGGCGGAGGTCTTGACCCGGCTCAGAGCCCGGTCGAAGTCGACGGGGTCGTAGCCGATCTCGGCCAGGAAGTGCCGGGACTCCGGGTGGAGGACCTCGTAGCCGTTGCCGGCGAGCAGGGTGTTGACGACCCAGCTCTGCTGTTCTGCGCGCTTCGTCATGGTGCTTCTCGTTCTCGTGTGTGGGTGGGGTCAGCCGGCGGCGAGGCCGCCGTCGACCAGCAAGCTGGTGCCGGTGATGTAGGACGCGCTGTCGGAGACGAAGAAGACGGCCGCGTCGGCGATGTCTCCGACCTCGCCGATCCGGCCGAGCGGGGTGTGGCCGATCTCCTTCTTCTCGAACTCCGGGTCCGCGAAGAGGTGGGCGTTCATCGGCGTCCGGACGTTCCCGGGCGCGACGGCGTTGACCCGCACGCCGTTGGGGGCCTCCTCGAGTGCGAGGGAGCGGACCAGCAGCTCGATGGCACCCTTGGTGGCCCCGTAGGCGCTGCAGCCCTTGAAGCCGATGTGGCCGCCGACGGAGCTCACGAAAAGGACGCTGCCGCCGGGGCGCAGGTGCTCGATCGCGGCGGCGGTCACGAGGAAGGGGGCCCGGACGTTCGCTGCGAGCTGCCGGTCGAGGAAGCCGATGCCCGACGCGATCGGCGCGGGCTCGAAGACGCCGGCGGCATTGACCAACGTGGTCAGGCCGCCGAGGCCGTCGAGCGCCTCGGCGACGACGCGCGCCGCGGACTCCTCCTCGGTGAGGTCGGCGATGATCTCGACGACGGTGGCTCCCGTCTCGCGGGCGGCCTCCGCCGTCGCTGCGAGGCGGTCGGCGTTGCGGCCGGCGATCGCGATCGAGGCACCCGCGGTCGCGAGGGCGACGGCGATGCCGGCACCGATGCCGGAACTGGCGCCGGTCACGAGCACCTTCTTGCCCTCGAGGGCGGTGGTGGTGAAGGTCATGCGGTCTCCTTCAGACGCGGTAGAGCCGCGCGGCGTTGTCGGTGAACAGCGAGCGCTGGTCACCGGGGGACAAGGTGTCGGTCAGCTGCGCGAAGGCGGCGACGACCGCGTCGTAGGACGCGAAGAGGCGGTCGACGGGCCAGTTGGCGCCGAGGACGCATCGCTCGGGTCCGAACGCGTCGAGGCACGTCTGGACCCAGGGGCGCCAGCTCGCGACCGACCACTCGTGGTCGGCCATGCCGAGACCGGAGATCTTGCAGTGGACGTTGGGCTCGGCGGCCAGGACAAAGAGGGCGGTGCGCCAGGACGCGAAGTACTCGTCGGTCCGCTCGACGGGCCAGCCTGCGTGGTTCAGCGCGATGCGCAAGCCGGGGCACGCCCGTGCGAGGTCCGCCGCGACGGGCATCTCCGACCAGCCGCACGCCAGGTCCCAGACGAGGTCCCGCCGCTCGAGCTCGCGCAGGCCGCGGAGCACGTCGGGATCGTCCAGATGCCCCATGCTCGACATGTCCCGGATGCCGCGCAGCAGCCCGGACGCCGCTGCGTGGCGATCGAGTGTCTTCGAGAGGTCGGGGGCCCGGAGATCGGCGCGGGCAACGATGGCGTCTGGCAGGCCGTGCGACTGGTGTTGCTGCTCGAGCCATGCTGTCTCGGCGACGGCGTCGCCCGGGGGGCCAGCGGCCTGGACGTGGACGACCTTGCCGGTGCCGGCGTGGCGACTGTCGCGCAGGTGGTCGGTGGCGTCCCAGCGCTCGAACTGGATGGCGCTGACGTCCCCCATCACCGGGTCGACCGTGGGGTCGAGCCATGCGTAGTCGAGGCCCGGGACGGTGCGGTCCCAGAGGTGGACGTGGCAGTCGGTGAACGGCGGACGAGTCATGCGGGCTCCTGCGGGATGGCGGACGGCCGGCGCGGGTGCCCGCCCGGCGGGCGGCGAAGTGCTCATGCGCGGTGCACCCCCCACTCGGCCTTCAGCGCGGTGCAGATCTCGCCGACGGTCGCGTGGGCGCGGACGGCCTCGAGGATCGACGGGACCGTGTTGGCGGTCCCCGCCGCGGCGGTCCCGACGCGCCCGAGGGCGGCGTCCACCGCGCCCGCGTCCCGTTCGGCCCGGAGGGTCCGAAGGCGCTCGACCTGTGTGCGTTCGAGGCTCGGGTCGGTGCGCATCCGGTGGCGGAGCGGCGCGTCCTCGGTCTGCGCGAAGCGGTTGACCCCGACGACGACGCGGTCGCCGTCCTCGATCGCGCGCTGGACGGCGTAGGCCTCGTCCTCGAGCTGCGCGGCGATCCAGCCCGACTCGAGCGCCGCGACGGCTCCCCCGAGGTCCTGGATCCGGTCGAACTCGGCCTGCACGGCGACCTCGAGGCGATCGGTGAGGTCCTCGACGAGGTACGAGCCGCCCAGCGGGTCGACGCTGCGGGGGACGCCGGTCTCGTAGGCGAGGATCTGTTGGGTGCGCAGCGAGATCCGGGCCGCCTCGTCCGACGGCAGCTGGACCGCCTCGTCGTACGCGGACGTCGCGATGGTCTGGACGCCGCCCAGGACCGCCGCCATCGCCTGATAGGCGATGCGGACGATGTTGTTCAGCGGCTCCTGCGCGGTCTGGGGACTGCCGAGCGTGTAGACGAAGATGTTGAGCCGGCACGCGTCGTCGTGCGCGCCGTAGCGCGATTTCAGGAGGCGCGCCCAGAACCGTCGGGCGGCGCGGAACTTCGCGACTTCCTCGAACAGATCGAGGTGCGCGCTCAGGAACATGTAGAGCGACTCGCCGAACTCGTCGATGTCGAGTCCGCGGGCGAGGGCGTCGTCGATGTAGGCGATGCCGTTCGCGCTGGCGATGGCGATCTCCTGGATCGCGTTGGCTCCGGAGTCGCGCAGGTGGTAGCCGCAGAACTCGATCGGCTCCCAGGTCGGGATGTGCTCCGCGCAGTACTCGATGACGTCGACCGAGAACCGCCGTCCCTTCTCGGGCGGGAAGATGTAGGTCCCGCGGGCGACGTACTCCTTCAGCACGTCGTTCTGGAACATCACCTTGAACTGGTCCGGTCGGTAGCCGTGGACCTCGGCGGCGGCGACGAACAGCGCCAGGGCGATGGGCGCGATCGCGTTGGCGGTCGTCCGGATCTGGCGGACGTGCTCGAGGGGGATCCCGTCGAGGAGCTCGACCATGTCCTGGAGCGCGTCGATCGGGACGCCGACCTTGCCCACCTCGCCTTCGGCGCGCGGGTCGTCGGAGTCCAGGCCGAGCTGGGTCGGGAGGTCCAGCGCGATGGAGAACCCCTTCTGCCCCTCGGCGATCAGCCGCTTGATCCGCGCGTTCGTCTCCTTCGGCGATCCGTAGCCCGAATACTGGCCCATGACCCAGAGGTGGTCGCGGTAGCCCGCCGCCGTCGTTCCGCGGGTGAACGGGAACTCCCCGGGCAGGCCGACGTCGGCGTCAGGCGTCGCGAGGTCGCGGTCCGCCCGGGTGTAGAGCGACGCGATCTCGAGGTCCGAGAGCGTTCGGTCGCCGGCCTCGCCGACCCCGATCGTGGAGCGGTGCGTCGCTTCCCACGCCGCCAGGCGGGAGCCGAAGCCCGGATCCGTCACAGGCATTATGCGTGCGCTTTCCACATTGCGGAGTGCCCATCCATCAGGTCTCCGGGCGTCCGGAACCAGCGGTGCTCGATCGTCATCGCGGGGCTCCTAGGAGGCGATCGCCGACGGGGTGCCGGCGTCGTTGCCGGGCACCGAGGCGACCAGGCGTTGTGTGTATGGGTGTTGCGGGGCCTCGAGGACCTCGTGCGTGGGGCCGCTCTCGACGACCTCGCCCTTGTTCATGACGTAGATCCGATCGGCGATCTGCCGGACCACCGCGAGGTCGTGCGTGATGAACAGGTATGCGAGCCCGAGCTCCTCGCGGACATCGCGAAGAACCGTGAGGACCTGGGCCTGGACGGATACGTCGAGGGCCGAGACGGGCTCGTCGCAGATCAGGAGACGCGGCTCGAGTGCGATCGCCCGTGCGATCGCCACGCGCTGACGCTCGCCACCCGAGAGGGCGACCGGCCGGCGCTCCGCGTACCCGGCGGGCAGTCCCACCCGGTCCAAGAGCGCCCCGATGCGCTCGGGCCCGACGTCCTTGCCGTAGCGCACCGCGAGGGCCTCGCCCAGCGCGGCCCCGACGGTCCGCGAGGGGTTCAGCGACGAGTACGGGTCCTGGAAGACCATCTGGACCGCGGACCGGAGCTTCCGGCGCTCGTCGCGGGAGCAGGCCGCGTAGGCGATCGCGTCGGTGCCGTCGATTTCCAGGCTCCCGCCGCTCGGGGTCGCGAGGCCGGTGAGGCAGCGCCCGAGCGTGGTCTTGCCCGAGCCGGACTCCCCCACGATGCCGACGCTCTCGCCCGGCCCGATGTCGATGTCGATGCCTCGGAGTGCCTGCATCGGGGCGTCCCGTCGCGACCGTGGCGGGTACGTCACCTGGAGTCCGCGGGCCCGGACGAGGCCGGTGCCGACCGCGGCCAGGGACGGCGCGACGTCGACCGTCTCGTACCGCTCGCGGGTCTCGCGCATCTCGCCGGCGATCTCGTCGGTCCTGACGCACGCGACCCGGCGGTGGTCCTCGGTGTCGACGAGCCGCGGCGCGATCGAGCGACAGACGTCGGTCGCCCAGTCGCACCGCGCCGCGAAGGCGCAGCGACCGGCCACGGCGTCGGGCGTCGGCACGGTCCCGGCGATGTTGACGAGGTCCCGTACCCGCCGGTCCGCCGGCGGCTCGGCCAGGAGCAGCCCGAGCGTGTAGGGGTGGGCGGGGGCCGCTTCGAGCTCCTCTGCCGGCCCCACCTCGCTGACGCCGCCGGCGTAGAACACGTTCACCTGTTGGCAGACCGAGAACGCGACGCGGAGGTCGTGCGTGATCAGGATCAGGGCCATGCCGCGCGAGCGCTGCAGGTCGACGAGCAGGTCGAGGACCTCCTTCTGCGTCGTGACGTCAAGCGCGGTGGACGGCTCGTCGGCGATCAGCACCTGCGGGTTCTGCGCGAGTGCTGCGGCGATTGCGACGCGCTGGCGCATCCCGCCGGAGAGCTCGAACGGGTATTGGCCGGCGACGCGCTCGTCGTGGATGCCGACCTCGGCCAGGCGCCGGACGGCTTCGCGGCGGCGCTCGTCCTTGCGCAGCCGCGATCCGGTCGCTGTCCGAAGGGTCTCGGTGATGACCGCCCCGCAGCGACGCATCGGGTGCAGCATCGTGAACGGGTCCTGCAGGATCATGCTGATCTGCGCGCCGCGGAGGCGCGCTCGGCGGCGCTCGGGGAGGTCGAGGATCTCCTCCCCGCGGAAGCGGATCGATCCTGCGGCGTGAAGCCCGGTCGGGACGAGGCCGATGATCGAGCGGGCCGTCAGGGACTTGCCGGAGCCGGACTCGCCGACGATGGCGAGGGCCTCCCCCTCTCGCAGCTCGAGGTCGACACCGGAGACGAGGGTCGTCCCGGTGGTGGAGCGGACGGTGAGGCCGGAGACGCACAGGAGCGGCTCGGTGATGTCGGCGGGCATCAGCGACCCCGTCCCTTCGCGGCGATCCGGTCGTCCACGGCCTCGCCCACGAGGTTTGCACTGACGGCGGTGGCGACGATCAGCAGCAGCGGTGCGAGTGCGGCCCACGGGTTCTCGAAGACGAGGATGCGGCTCTCGGCCACCATCCGGCCCCAGTCCGGGGTGCCAGGTGCGACGCCCAGGCCGAGGAACGAGAGCGTGGAGAGGTCGACGAACGCGTAGGTGAACGCGATGAAGAAGCTCGACGAGACCACGGGCATGATGTTCGGGAGGACGTGGATGCGCATGATCCGCCAGCGCGAGAGTCCGAGGACGCGTGCGGCCTCGATGTACGGGAGGCCACGCTGCTCCAGCGATGCCGCGCGCTGGCTGCGGAAGCTCGCCGGGATGTTCAGCACGACGAGGATCACGATGCCCAGCCCGAAGCCCCCGCCGAGGACGCCGACGACGACGATCGCGACGAGGAGGGGCGGCAGGGCGTAGACGATGTCGTTGACGCGGCTGAGCGTGGCGTCCGTCCAGCCTCCGACGTAGCCGGCCACGAGGCCGAGGACGGTGCTGATGACGACCGTGCTGGCGGCGATGATCAGCGGACCGAAGATGGCGGTGCGGGCGCCGGCGAGGGCTCGGGAGAGGATGTCCCGACCGAGCTGGTCCGTCCCGAGGAGGTGGCCGCTGACGGGGCCGAGGCTCCCTGCGTTCAGGTCGACGCGGCGGGGGTCGTCGGGGGCGATGACCTCGCCGAACACGGCGAGGAACAGGGCGGCGACGACGACCGCGAGGGCGAGGGCCGTGAGCGCCTGGCCCGGCCGGACGCGAAAGCGTCGGCGGGTGGCGACAGAGCCGATGGTTGTGGTTCCCATGAGCAGCGTTCTTCCGACCGTCAGTCCGCGGCCGCGCCGCGCTGGATGCGCGGATCGATGACGGCGTAGAGCAGGTCCATCGCGAGGTTGATGAGGACGACCAGGGCGGTCGTGACGACGGCGATCCCCTGCACCGACGGCAGGTCCTTGTCGTTGATCGACGTCAGGAGGTACGACCCGACGCCGTCGAGGTCGAACGTGCTCTCGACCACCGCCGCGCCGGCGAGCATGAAGATCAGGATCACTCCGGCCGACGTCGCGATCATCACCATCGCGTGCCGGAGGACGTACTTCTGCAGGACCTCTCGTGAGGAGAGGCCTCGGGCCCGGGCGAACGCGACGTCGTCGCGCTCGAGGGCGGAGACGACGGCGACCCGGGTGCGTCTGAACATCGACGCGGCGCCGACGAGGCCCAGCGTGACGATCGGGAGCACGAGGTGGAAGGCGCGGTCCGACAGCCCGTCGCCGGAGCCGGAGACGGGGAACCACCCCAACGCGACGCCGAAGACGTAGAGGAAGAGCACTCCGCTGGCGTAGGCCGGCGTGCTGGCCGCGACGACGCCCAGCGTTCCCAGTGCCCGGTCGCTCATGCGTCCGCGGCGCTGGGCGGCGATGATGCCGCCGCCGATCCCGAGGACGCACGCCACGAGGAACCCGCCGAGCGCGAGCGGGACCGTGACGCCGAGCCGGGAGGTGATGCCCGATCCGACGCTTTCGCCGGTCTGGAACGACCGGCCGAGGTCCAGGTGCAGCAGGCCGTCGAGGAAGTGCCAGTACTGGAGGACGAAGGAGTCGTCGAGCCCGAAGTCGCTGCGGATGGTGGCCAGCGCCTCGGGCGTGGCCTGCTGCGGGCCGAGGATCGCCTGCTCCGGGCTCCCGGGTGCGAGGTAGAGGCAGCAGAAGATGAGGAACGAGACGACGAGGACCACCAGGACCGCAGCGGCGAGGCGTCTGAGGAGATAGAGCGCGAGGCTGTTCATGGGGTGGCTCCCGTCGTCTCGGCCGGCGCTACTTCGACGCCGTGACGCCGTCGGTCCAGCGGCGCATCCACCACATGCCGTCGAAGTCCGCGAACTTCAGGCCGGACTTGACGATGGCGATGTAGTTCGAGTTGTAGAGCGGGACGTACGGCTCGTCGGTGGCGAGGTTGGTCAGGGCGGACGAGAGGAGCTCGGCGCGTTTCTTGCTGTCCGTAGCCGGGGTCGCGAGGTACTCGTCGAGCACCGCGTCCTGCGCGGGGTTGACGTAGTCCGCGATGTTGGTGTAGCCACCCTCGGCGAGCGTCTGCTTCTTGCTCGACATGTAGTTGGGCAGGCTGATCGGGTCGGGCTGGTCCGTCGTGAAGTCGACGACGGCGGCGCTCGCGGTGTGCTTGAAGAAGACCGCCTCGGTGTAGGCCTCGTCCGGGGTCTGCTTGACCGTCAGGTCGATCCCGATCGCCTTCAGCTCCTGCGCGATGGCCTGGGCCACCCGGCCCTGCCCCGGCTCGGCGTCGGAGAAGACGATGGTGTCCTTGAAGCCCCCCGGGACGGTCGACTTCGCCATCTCGGCCTTTGCGGCGGCCATGTCGGGCTTGTAGAGGTCGAGCGAGGCGTACAGCCGCTCCTGCTCGGCGGCGGGCATGACGTCCTGCGCGTTCGCCGGCTGGACGAGCGTCGTGGACGGCGAGCCGTTCCCCCGGAGGATCGCCTTGACGAGGCCCGGTCGGTCGACTGCGTGGGCGACGGCTCGGCGGACGTGGACGTCGTTCCACGGCTTGTGCTTCTGGTTCAGGCTGAGCGTCGTGATCGAGGGGTTGTTGCCCCGGATCAGCGTCATCCCGGGCACCTTCGCGTAGACAGCGGCCTCCGACGCGGGGACCTCGAAGGCGCCGGTGACGTCTCCTGCCCGCACGGCGAGCAGGCGGGCCGACTCGTCGGCGACCAGGCGCATCGTGAGTTGCTTCGCGGCGGGCTTCGTCCCCCAGTAGCGCTCGTTGCGCTGGAGGACGACCTCCTTGCCCGGCTGGAACTTCGCGATCGTGAACGGCCCGGTGCCGACGTTCGGCTTGTCGGGCGCACCCGCGCCCTTGCCGAGCGGCTCCCGGACGGCCTTCTCGACGATCCCGGTCTGCGCCATCGTGTTTGCGAAGAGGACGTCCGGCGTCCGCATCTTGATCGTGATCTCGTCCGGGCCGGTGGCCTTGATCGAACGGACGGCGGTGAAGTTGCCGGCCAGCGCGGAGGTGCTGCCCTTCCGGCGATGGATGTCGATCGAGTAGAGGACGTCCTCGATGGTCAGCGGCTTGCCGTCGCTGAACGTGACCCCGGAGCGGATCTTGTAGATGAAGGTCTTCGCGTCCGGTGTCGTCTGGGTCGCAATGTTGGGCTTCGCCCCGCCCTTGCCGTCCGAGAGCACGAGCGGCTCGAACGCCAGGAGGATGGTCCCGCTGTTGGTCGCGGTGCTCCGCGTGGGATCCAAGGCACCCCAGTCCTGCGGCACCAGCCAGGTCTGGGTCTCGAGCGTCTTGGCCGACGCCTCCGACCCACCGCCCGCGGAACCGCCGGAGCCGCAGGCGGCCAGCCCGGTCGCGGCCGTGAGGGACAGGATCGCGAGTCCGACGCGGGAGGCCGCGGGGCGGCCCTTCGGGAGTGACGGTGTGCGTGGCATGAGGTTCCTCGATTGACGGGTCGCCGAAAGGCGCCCGGTGGAGAGAGCTGATCTGTCGCCTGCCGCGGAGTGCGCGGTGCAGGGCGGGTGATGGATCGGACGCCCTCGTTCGAGGTGCCGCGATGAAGGTCTCGTCTGCGGCGCGGTCAGCGCCGTCGCGAGGGTCTGTCGGGGTGCTGCGGTTTCAGGAACCGGCGCCGAAGCGCTCGGCGACCTCTTCGACGACCGGCCGGATCAGAGCGCCCATCTCGGCGATCTCACCGGGCCCGAAGGTGAGCGGGGGCGCGACCTGGATGACCGGGCTTCCGCTGCGGTCGTCGGCGCGGAAGATGAGGCCGCGGTCGAACAGCTCGTCGGCGACCCAGTGCAGCACGGTGTCCGATTCGGACGCGGAGAAGCGGGTGTGGGTGGCGGCGTCCTTGACCAGCTCCACGGCTTGGAAGTAGCCAGCGCCGCGGACGTCCCCGACGACGGGGATGTCCCGTAGCGCCTCCAGCGTGGAGCGCAGGAGGCCCTCGTTGGCGCGAACGTTGTCGAGCAGGCCCTCGCGCTCGAAAACGTCGAGATTGGCCATCGCGACCGCCGCGGACACCGGGTGCCCCGCGAAGGTGAAGCCGTGTTGGAAGAGCTCGCCGGTACGCAGGAACGGCTCGGCGACGGAGTCGCGGACGATGACCGCCCCCATCGGCGCGTACGCCGAGGTCAGCCCCTTGGCCGTCGTGATGATGTCGGGGACGTAGCCGTAGCGCTGGCAGCCGAACCACTCGCCGAGGCGGCCCCAGGCGCAGATCACCTCGTCGGAGACCATGAGGACGTCGTACTGGTCGCAGATGTCGCGGACGCGTTGGAAATAGCCGTCGGGCGGGGTGTAGCACCCGCCGGCGGTCTGCACCGGCTCGACGAGGATTGCCGCCACGGTGTCGGGGCCCTCGAAGAGGATGCGGTCCTCGAATTCCTGGGCCAGCGACCCGGCGTCGAAGCCGTCCGGGCGGTGGTAGACGTCGGTGTTGGAGACGTGGCTCCCGCCCGGCATCAGGGGTTCGAAGGGCTGCCGCGCGACCTGGATCCCGGTGGCCGAGAGCGCCCCCATGGTGGTGCCGTGGTAGGCGCCGTCGCGGGCGATGATCTTCGTCTTCAGCGGCTTGCCGGCGACCTTGAAGTGCTGGCGGGCGAGTTTGATGGCGGAGTCCACAGACTCGCCGCCGCCGCTGGTGAAGAACACGCGGTTCAGGTCACCGGGAGCCAACGATGCGATGCGCTCCGCGAGCCGGATCACCGGCGGGTGGGCGGCGGACCAGGCGGGGTAGTACTCGAGCTCCTTGGCCTGGTCCGCTCCGGCCTGGGAGACCTCGGTCCATCCGTGTCCAATGTTGACGCAGAACAGCGAGCTGAGCGCGTCGAGGTAGCGCTTTCCGTGCTCGTCCCAGACGTAGCACCCCTCACCACGGACCATGATCGGGAGCTCGTGACCCTCGACGGGAGCACCGAGCCGGCTGAAGTTCATCCACAGGTGACGCTCGGCCGATTCCTGCAGGGCGGTCTTCGTGACGGTGCTCATCGCTGTCCCCTCGTTGTTCACAATGTGGAACCTAACTCCACGAAAGGCCAATGTCCAGTCCAGTTGTTGAAGAGACCATGGCGAAATGTATGATGACTGTCAAATGAGCCTTCCGAACCTCTCCGACAAGCGGACGCGGGTGTCCATCGTGGGCGACGCCCTGCGGGCGCAGATCACCGCCGGCACCTGGCCCGTCGGCTCGCAGATCCCCACCGAGCTCGAACTCACCGCCGAACTCGGGGTGAGCCGCACGACGGTTCGCGAGGCCATCCGGGGGCTCGTCCAGTCCGGGCTGCTCGAGGCGAGACAGGGCGCCGGAACCTTCGTGCTCAGCGACGTCGACACCCACGCCCTGATCACAGGCATCGGCCTGGCGAGTTCGCGGCACGTCTTCGAGGTGCAGTTCGCCCTCGACTCCCAGGCCGCTCGCCTCGCAGCCGAGCACCGCACCGAGGACGACCTCGACCGACTCGACGAGGCGCTCGCGCTGCGCGACGACGCGGAGGCCCGCGACCTCCCCGACTTCGCGACGCTCGACGCAGCCTTTCACCGGACCGTCGCCCGAGCGGCGAACAACCCCGTCCTGCTTGACCTCTACGGACTGTTCTCAGGACGGCTGATCGTGGGTCTGCAGTCGGTCAAGTCCCTGCGGCCGTTCCACAACCAGGCCGCGGCGCCGCGGCACGGCGAGCTCGTGCATGCGATCCGCGCCGGAGATCCCGACGACTCCGAGGCGATCGCCCGCCGCATCATCGCCCCGTTGATCACGGAGCTGCGGGCGAGGGAGCCCCGGGAGGGATGAGCGCCGGACCGCACGAAACGCGACCGAACGGACCCCGCCCTAGAGTGCCGGTGTCGGCAGCCCGAGCTCCGGAGTTTCCATGACCGAGACCAGCACCAAGACGTCGGGCGCGCAGAGCGTCCACCGGGCCATCGCCATCCTCGAGACGTTCTCGGCCGAGACCCCGGCTCGGGCGCTCGTCGAGATCGCGGAGCGCGTGGGCATCACGGTCCCGACGGCCCACCGCCTGCTGCGGGCGCTCCAGGAGCGCGGGCTCATCGTGCTCGACGACGCCACCCGCAAGTACGGTCTCGGCCCCGGGATCATGCGGTTGGCCGACGTCGTGCTCGATCAGGGTCATGTGATCCGGACGAGCCAGGCCACGCTCCAGCGACTCCGAGAGACGACCGGCGAGACCGTCGGCCTCCACTGGCGGACGGGTGATCGACGCGTCTGCCTGCTCGAGCTCGTGAGCACCCACCCCGTCCGCATGGCATCCGGGGTCGGCAACACCTACCCGCTGGTCCACGGAGCGGCCGGGAAGGTCATCCTCGCCGGCCTGGACGAGGACGAGGTGTCGAGGCTCATCGCTCAGGACGAGGCCCCGTCCACGGAGCGGTCCCGAAAGCGCCTGCGGGACGACCTCTCGCGGATTGCCGGTCTCGGCTACGCCGACTCCGAGAGTGAGACGGTCGAGGGCGCCTCCGCCGTCGCGGCCGTTATCCGCGGGGCCGACGGTCGGCCCCTTGGCGCGCTGAACGTCACCGGGCCGGCGGATCGGTTCGACGATGCCGCCAGGAGCGCGGCGGCGACCGCGGCGGTGACCCGCGCCGACGAGATCTCGGCGCTGCTGCTTGCTCCCCCGACGTGAGCGCCGGGCTCCTCCGGCGTCAGGCCGGCAGCGGGGCCGCCCCGGCGCCGAACTGCTGCATGATCTCGCGCGTCGTATCGAGCAGGACCTCGGCGAGTCCGTCCATCTCCGCCGACGTGAGGCGCGACCGGGGGCCGGTGATGTTCAGGGCGGCGAGCGCCCGTCCCGACGCGTCGAGGATCGGAGCCGCGATCGCCGCGGCCCCGGGGACCGTCTCGCCGACGCTCGTCGCGTAGCCGCGCTCGCGGACGGTCTCCAGAGAGCGAGAGAGCACCCCGGGGTCGACGGCCCGGCTGGCCTCCCGCTCCGCCTCGATGACGCCGTCGACGTCCGTCTCGCCGAGAAAGGCGAGGATGGCGAGCCCCGCGGCCCCGGCGACGAGGGGATAGGAGTTCCCGAGTCCCGAGGCCATGCGGAACTGCTGGGTGCTGACCGCCTCGATGAGACACACGCGGTGCGCGTCGACCCGCCAGTGCAGCGAGACGGTCTCCCCCGTCAGCTCGCGGAGCCGTAGGAGACGCGGCTGCGTGACGGCGAGGACGTCGCCGCGATTGAGCAGCACGCTGGCCATGCGCATGATCCCGGTCCCGAGGCTGTAGCGCCTGGTCACCGGATCGAGCGCGACGAGGTCTTGTACCTGCAGCGCCTTGAGGAGTCGGTGGGTGGTGGGCGTCGTCAGGTCGACGTGCTCCGCGATCTCGGCGAGCGAGAGCGACGCGCGATCGGCGCGGAAGCTCTCGAGGATGTCGATCGCCCGATGGACGGCCTGGGCGCCGGTTGTCGTGCCGCTCTCGCTCACGGGGTGCTCGTTTCGTAGCTCACGGGGATGCGCGGTGCGGGGATCCTACGGCGGCGCGACGCGCACCTCGGCCTGCCCGCGGCCCGCGGCGCCGTCGGGGAGCGGTCAGTCGGCGCCGGCGACCACCTCGATCACCACGGACTCGGCCTCACCGATGCCGCCGCAGATGCCGACGACCCCAATCCCGCCGCCACGGCGCCGGAGCTCATGCGCCATCGTCATCACCAGCCGGGCACCGGTCGCACCGGTCGGGTGTCCGAGCGCGATCGAGCCGCCGTTGACGTTCGTCATCGCCCGCAGTCGGTCAACCGTCGTTGGATCCCGGTCGCCGAGAAGCAGCGTCGAGACGAGGGGCACCGCTGCGAACGCCTCGTTGATCTCGATCAGGTCGACGTCGTCCAGGGTCTTCCCGGCGTCCGCGAGCGCCAACCGGATCGCTGTCGCCGGCACGGAGGCGATCTGGGCCGGGGCGGCGGACACCCGCGCGGTACCGAGCATCGCTGCCAGGGGGCGGAGACCGCGGCGGTCGGCGTCCGCGGCGGTGACGAGGACCGTGAAGGCGGCACCGGTGCTGAGACCGGGAGCCGTGCCCGCGGTGACGGTCGGACTCCCGTAGACGGTCCGGAGCTTGGCGAGCCCGGCCATCGTGACCGACGGTCGCGGTGACTCGTCGACGGCCACGCCGTCGGCCTCACCCGGCACGTCGCCGGCCTCTATCGCAATGATCTCGGCGTCGAACGCGCCGCGTTCGATCGCGGCCGCCGCCCGGGTCTGGCTACGGAACGCCCATGCGTCCTGCTCCTCGCGGGAGACGTCGTGCAGTAGCGCCTCCTCTCCCGCCTGAACCGCTCGTGGCACGCCGGTGTGCGGGCAGGAGATGACGAGCTGGTCGACCAGCTCGACGTGTCCGAGTCGCTTGCCCCAGCGCATGTCCTCGAGGAAGTACGGGACGCGCGAGAGGTTCTCGACGCCCCCCGCCACGACGGTCGCCACGTCTCCCGAGCGCAGGGCGCGGACGCCGAGCGAGATCGCGGTGAGGGAGGAGCAGCAGGCGCGGTCGACGGAGTAAGCGACGCGGTCGTCCGGGACGTCGGTCTGCAGCGCCAGTTGCCGCGCGATCGAACGGTCCGATCCGGGGAGGTTGACGCCGACGATCACCTCGTCGACGTCCCCGGCTTCGATCGCGGCCCGGCGAAGGGCCTCGCGGGCCGCCACCGATCCGAGCTGCGGCAGACGGAAGCCCGACATGGGGCCTCCGAAGCGGCCGAACGGGGTCCGTGCGGCGCTGGCGACGACGATGGTCTCACGAGACACGGCGATCACGACCTTCCCAGTCGGAGCTCACGAGCTCCCGTTTGAGGATCTTTCCGGTGGACCCTCGAGGCAGTGCCTCGACAAAGGCCACCTGCTGAGGCTTCTTGTAGCCAGCTAGAGCGAGTCGGCAGTGCGACAGGACGTCGGCCTCGTCCAACGTGCTGCCCGCACGGCGGACGACGAACGCCTTGACCGCCTCGCCCCACTTCTCGTCCGGGATTCCCGCGACGGCGACTTCGACGACTTCGGGGTGCTCGTGGATGGCCGCTTCGACCTCGGCGGGGTAGACGTTGAGTCCCCCGCTGACGATCATGTCGCGCGCGCGGTCGACGATGGAGTAAAAGCCGTCGTCGTCCCGGCGGGCGACGTCGCCGGTCGAGTACCAGCCGTCCCGCAGGACCTCGTCGGTCGCCGTGGCGTTGTTCCAGTAGCCGCGCATGACGTTGTCCCCGCGGATCGTCAACTCGCCCGGCTCGCCGTCGGGCACGGGGAGTCCGTCGGGTCCGCGCAGCTCGAGCTCGACCGTGGGGACCTCCCGGCCGACGGACGCCAGACGCAGCCGCTGCTCCGGGGAGACGACGTGACAGTCCGGGGTCAGGACGGTGACGGGGTGGGGTGCCTCGCAGGAGCCGTAGACCTGGACGAACACGGGTCCGAACCGGGCCATCGCCTCCTCGATCCGTGCGGGTGCGATCGGTGCGCCCCCGTAGGTGATCCGCTTCAGCGCTCGGGTGTCGGCGTTCGCGTCTGCAGCCGCCTCGACGAGCATGTGGATCATGGTCGGGACGACGAACGTGCTGGTGATCCGCTCGTGCTCCACCTGGTGCAGGAACCGGTCGGGCTCGAACCGTCTGACGGTCACGTTCCGCGCTCCGCGGAGGAAGTACGCGAGGACCTTCGACCCCGACCCGTGCGACATCGCGCCGAGGTGGGCCATCGCGTCGCCGGGCCGAGCGTCGAGCTCCTCGGCGAGCATGTTGACCGTGGCGGCGACGCGTCCGCGGTTGGTCGAGGTCGCGCCCTTGGGCCGCCCCGTGGTGCCGGAGGTGTAGAGGATGAAATTGTCGTCGTCGGGCGCGTGGGCGAGCCCCGGCGCCCGGGGATCGGATCGGTCCAGCAACTCGTCGTAGTCGTGGGCGTCCTCGACCGCGGGGCCGACGGCGATCAGGTGCCGCAGGCTCGGCAGCCGACCGCGGACCTCGGCGACGAACTCCGCCATCTCGGCGTCGAAGACGAGCGTCTCGGCTCCCGAATCGCGGAGCGCCCATTCGCGCTCGCGCGAGACGAGCCGCGGATTGATCGGAACGCGAACCTTCGCGGCCTTCGCGACGGCGAAGTCCGCCTCGACGAACTCCAGTCGGTTGCGCATCAGCAGCGCGACGCGTGCTCCGCGTTGCGGGCTGAGGGCCAGCAGCGCGTTCGCGAGCCGGTTGGACCGGGCGTCGACGTCACGGAAGCTCGCGGTGCGCCCCTCGTCGGTGACCGCGGGAGCGTCGCCGTACCAGCGTGCAGCGCGCTGCACGAGCTCAGGGACCGAGGTCATCGTGCCGCTCCGGTGGACGGGAACGGGGTCCCGATCGGCGACATCAGGCGGCGACCGCGTCGGCGACGGTCGCGTGCACGATCCGTCCGCCCGCGAGATTCAAACCGCTGTGCGAGGCCCCTACGCCGGCACCCTCACCGGCGCCGGCCTGGACGACGACCCGGTGACCCGCCGCCGTGAGCTCCCGGACGCCGGCGGCCGCGATCGAGACACGCCGCTCGGCCTGCTTGGTCTCGGAGGGCACTCCGATCTCGACCCGGCGCGGCGTGGCTGTCTCGGTGGTCATGCGTATGTCGTCCCTCGGCCTTGGTGTGGGTCATCCCTCGCCACTGTTCTAGCATATGGATGCTATTTCCGTATGATGGAGTCATGGCCGTCTCTGCCACGCCCCCAACCGTGGCGCGCACCGATGAGGCGGGCTCCGCCGACGTCTCGGGGCCTGGGTCCGTCACGTGGTGAGCCGCGAGGACGGCGGCCTCGCCGCCCGGCTGGTGTCCGGGGACGTACGCGCGCTGGCGCGGTCGATCAGCATCGCCGAGCACGACGAGCGCGCCGGGTGGTCGCTCGTCGGATCCGTGTACTCGCACACGGGGCGTGCGACCCTGCTCGGTGTCACCGGCCCTCCGGGGGCGGGCAAGTCGACGCTGATCGGATCGCTGACGCGGGCCCGGCGCGATGCCGGCCGGTCGGTCGGCGTCCTCTCGGTGGATCCGAGCTCACCGTTCACGCACGGGGCGGTCCTCGGGGATCGGATCCGCCTTGTTGAGCACGTCCTAGACGACGGGGTGTTCATCCGCTCGATGGCGACCCGAGGCAGATTGGGAGGCCTGGCTGGCGCCGCGTTCCTGGCGACCCTGTTGATCGACGCAGCCGGATACGACGACGTGATGATCGAGACCGTCGGCGTCGGTCAGGCGGAGGTCGACATCGTCGATCACGCCGACACCGTGGTCCTCGTCCTGAACCCCGGAAGCGGCGACTCGATCCAGGCGATCAAGGCGGGGATCATGGAGATCCCGGCGATCATCGCGGTCAACAAGGCCGATCACCCACAGGCCGACGAACTCGTGCGACATGTGCGGGCCAGCCTCTCGCTCGCGCCCCGGGCCGACGATGAGTGGGAGGTCCCCGTCGTCCGCACCCGCGCGGACCGGGCGGACGGGACCGGCGAGCTGCTCGCCCTGGTGGATGAGCACCGGCAGCACCTCGCCGACCGCGGTCTGCTCGACGCCCGACGATCAATACGCCTGCGGAACGAGACTCTTGCGCTCGCCGCGGACCGCTTCCGTCGGCGCCTTTCAAGCGGGGCCGAGCGTGCCGGCGTCGTCCGTGAGGCGCTGGAGCAGGTCGATGCGCAACAGCTTGATCCGTCGGCTGCCGCCGAACGACTTCTCGAGACGCTGACCGTCGCCGACGGTCGATGACCCCAGACGAACGACAGGACTCCGACATGGAACGCAGCGTGGCAGTCGTGGGTGCCGGGATGATGGGCACCGGCATCGCGGAGACGGTGGCGCGCGCCGGGCTGGAGGTGACGCTCTACGAGCCCGACCCACTGCCGCTCGAGCGCTCGCGGGAACGCCTCGCATCCTCGCTGCAGCGCATCGTCTCCCGCGGCCGGCTGACGGAGGGGGACGCCGCGGCAATCACCGCGCAGGTCAGCTGGACGACCGACCTCGAGGACGTCGCCGCCGCGACCATCGTCATCGAGGCAGTGAAGGAGGACGTCGGCGTCAAGCGCGACGTCTTCGCCCGCCTGGACCGCATCGTCGGACCCGACGCGTTGCTCCTGTCGAACACGTCGTCGATCCCGATCGCCGAGCTCGCCGCCGCGACCGGCCGCCCGGACCGCGTGGCCGGTCTGCACTTCTTCAGCCCTGTTCCGGTGATGTCGCTCGTCGAGATCGTCGTCGCGTTGGAGACCGGCGAGGACACCGTCGCGCGCATGGAGGCCTTCGCCGCCGCGTTGGGCAAGCACGCCGTGCGCACGAAGGATCGCTCCGGCTTCATCGTCAACTTCCTCCTCGTCCCGTACCTGATGGCCGCCGTCCGGATGGTCGAGGAAGGCTTCGCGACCCGCGAGGACATCGACCAGGGCATGAAAGAGGGCTGCGGGCACCCGATGGGACCGCTCGCCCTCGCCGACATGATCGGCCTGGACGTGCTGTACGCCATCGGTGTCTCGCTGCAGAGCGAGTTCCAGAAGCCCGAGTACGCCCCACCGCCGCTGCTCAAGCGAATGGTCGCCGCAGGCCGTCTGGGCCGCAAGTCCGGCCGCGGGTTCTACGAGTACGCGTCCGCCCAGGCGCCGGCTGCGGTGGCGGCATGAGCACCGCCGAGACGGGGCTCGCCCCCTACGAGCTGCCGGAGGCGCTGATCGAGATCCGCGACCTCGTCCGCACGATCGCGACCGAGAAGATCGTGCCCCGAGCCGCGGAGGTCGACCGGACCGCGGAGTACCCCTGGGACATCCGCAAGCTCCTCGCCGAGAACGACGTCCTGGCGTTGCCGTTCGACGAGCAGTACGGCGGCACCGGCACCGGCACCCTCGTGCTCCAGACCGCGGTGGAGGAGATCGCCCGAGCCGACGCCTCGTGCGCGCTGATCCTCATGCTCCAGGAGCTCGGCTCGTTGCCGATCCAGCTCCACGGGTCCAACGAACTCAAGGACCGCTGGCTGCCCCGGTTCGCCACCGGCGAGCTCGCTCCAGCGTTCGCTCTGTCGGAGCCCGACGCCGGCTCCGAACCCTCGGCGATGCGCACCACCGCCGTCCGCGATGGCGACGAGTGGGTCCTGAACGGCGCGAAGAACTGGATCAGCAATGCCGGCGTCGCCGATGTCTACGTCGTGTTCGCCGTCACCGACCCCGAGAAGCACCGCATCACCGCGTTCCTCGTCGAGGCCGACCGACCCGGCTTCTCGATCGGCGGCTACGAGCACAAGCTCGGCATCCACGGTTCCCCTACTGGCTCGCCCGTCCTACAGGACGTCCGCGTCCCGCACGGGAACGTGATCGGTGAGGTCGGGCGCGGCATGGCCGTCGCGCTCTCCACCCTCGAGCGCACCCGTCTCGGCGCCGCCGCCCAAGCCGTCGGCATCGCCCAGGGCGCCACCGACTACGCCAACCAGTACGCCTCCGAGCGGATCGCGTTCGGGAAGCCGATCAACGAGTTGCAGGGCCTGCAGTTCAAGCTCGCCGACATGGAGACCGACACAGCCGCCGCCCGCGAACTCCTCCACAAGGCCTGCGCCATGGCCGACCGCTCGGAGCGCCCCGCCGACCTCGGCAAATGGACATCGATGGCGAAGGTCTTCGCCTCCGACAACGCCATGCGCGTCACCGTCGAAGCCGTCCAGGTCCTCGGCGGCTACGGCTACGTCCGGGACCACCCCGTCGAGCGCATGATGCGCGACGCCAAGATCACCCAGATCTACGAGGGCACCAACGAGATCCAACGGGTGGTGATCGCGCGGCACATGCGGCCGTAATCCTGCGCGGTGTCATCGCTCCTCACGGCGAAAGCAGTCAAGTCGCAGGTACGACGCGCGGGACAGGCCTTGAGACCCAGCGGACGCTTCCCTCGGGCTCGCTCCGAGCGCCGCAGGTTCAGGCCATCGGGAACGAAGCGCCGGCCGCGCGTGCGGGTGAAGAGGCTGACGCGATGCGCCCGTCGATAACGCTGAGTCAATCGGCGCGGGCCCCGTACCTCGTGACGTCGATCTCCTCGTCCTCGAACGTCGCCACGACGCGCAGCGTGCCGCCGAGCGCGGCGACGTAGCGCTCGAGCGTCGAGACGCGGAGGTCCTCCCCCGCCCGCTCGATCGTCGACACCCGGGGCCGGCTGACCTCGAGGCGCTCGGCCAGCACGGCCTGGCTGATGCCGCGACGCTCGCGGATCTCGTGCAGGGCGACCTCGGCCTCGAGGCTCTCGACCAGCGCGGCCCGGCGCGCGGTGCGCTCGGGGGTATCCGGGCGCTGGGCCCTGATCTCGGCGGCGGTCTTGGGCTTCGTGAAGGCCATGGTGGTCACTCGTTCTCGTCGAGGTACTTCAAGTAGTCGTTGTCGAGCGCGTCGGCGAGCGGGATGTTGCGCTCGTACCAGGCGGTCCAGTCGCCGGTCTTGTCGCCGCCGATCAGGAAGATCGCCTGTCGGACTGGGTCGAACGCGAACAGCACCCGCAGGTGCCCGCCGATCGATCGCAGCTCTTTCATGTTGTGGTGCGCGCTGGCACTGATCCGGTCCGCGGCCGACCGCCCGAGCGCCGAGCCCCGGGCTTCCAAGAGTTCAACGGACGCCATGATCGAGTCCCAGTCGTCGTCGCCGAGGCCGGCGAGCCACGCCTCGACCTCCGCGCTGAAGAGGACGGTCCACGCCGCAAGGCTAGCGTAATGCTTGCGTTACTGTAATGCATACGTTTCCGGGTGGGGACCGGGAGGCGGCTCACCGCCGCACGTTCGG
Organism: Patulibacter sp.; assembly: GCF_030655195.1. GTDB lineage: Bacteria > Actinomycetota > Thermoleophilia > Solirubrobacterales > Solirubrobacteraceae > Patulibacter. The sequence goes on from NZ_JAURWA010000108.1 coordinate 68,828, forward strand.
CCCGAACGCGGCATTGACGACGTCAATCGCGCGCTCGTCGGTCTTGCCGGCGAGGTAGCGGTTGGTCGTGCTCACCCGGGCGTGCCCGAGTACGTCGCGGGCTACGAGGATGCCGGCTCCTTGGGCGAGGATCGAGCCGGCGGCGTGGCGGAGTCCGTGGAGGCTGACGTCGCGCAGGCCGGCCTCCTCTCGGGCGGCCTTGTACCGGCGGCGGATGGCCGAGGTGTCGAGGCAGCGGCCGAGGCGGTTGACGAAGACGTAGTCGTCGGGCGAGAGGAAGTGCTCGCGCATCGCGACGCGGTTGAATGCGTCGACGGCCTGACGGGGGATCGGGACGGTTCTGGGCCTCCAGGACTTCGGGGGCTTCTCAACGTTGGCGGACATCGCGCGTTGGACGTCGATGACTCCCCCGCGCCCGTCAGGGGTGAGTTGGATGTCGCACCACTTCAGCGCGCGGGCCTCACCGATGCGCAGCCCGCTGTAGAGGAGGACGCGGAAGAGCTCGGCGTCCTGCTCGTCGGCTTGGCGACAGAGGCGGGTCTCCTCGTCTGAGACGTCGACGTCGCGGCCCTTGTAGGTGAGGGTCGTACGGTGGGCGCCGTGAGCAGCGGCCTCGGCGAGCATCTCGACCTCGTGGGGCTCGTAGTAATCGAGCTTGGCGGGTGGGAGCTCGCGGCGCTTGTCGGTGCCGGCGACGGGGTTGGCCGGGAGGCCGTAGGTGTCGGTGCGCTGGCCGTAGGAGAAGACGGCGTGCAGGACGTGGCGGTGCTTGTTGACGTTGCGCGGGGTGAGGCCTTCGCGGTCGAGGGCGCGAAGCCAGCTGGAGACCTGGCGTGGGGTCACGTCGAGGACGGAGTGGTCGCCGAAGGCCTTCATGATGCGGCCGGTCGTGCGGGTCTTGCCGCGCTTCGTGCGGAGGTTGGGGTCGCGGATCAGGAATCCGTAGTCCTGGACGGTCGAGGCGCTGGCGCCGCGGACGTCGCGCAGCCATTCGAGCCATTCGTGCGCGAGCTGCCGGACGGTGAGGTCGGCGGCGGCGCTGCGGTGTTCCTCACGGGCGGCCTGGCGGGCGCGGAAGCGGGCGATCGCCTCGGGTGCGGCGGCATGCGCCCGGCGCTCGTCGAAGTAGCCCTCGGGGACCCTCCCCTTCCGCTTGACCCAGACGGGCCGGCCCTTCGCGTCGGTGCCGTCCTGATCGAGCCAGGCCTTGCCGATACGTTGCTTCGCGGGGCGCGCGGCACCGTCGCGCCGGGGTTCGTGCCAGACGGCCTCGTAGTACGGGACGGTCCCCTTCTTGCCCTTGAAGGCGGTGACGGTGATGGCGGGTGCGACGTCGTCCGGACGGGCCATGGATCGACCGTAGCAATCTTTGCGTAGCGGATTTTGCGTTTTGCGTAGCGCCCCTTTTGCGTAGCGTTTTGCGTAGCGGATTGAGTTAATCCGGCTCTGTCACTGAGCATTCAACCGCACTGAGTGACGCCAGATAGCACCAGATACGCCGATTACCCCTGCATGGCATGCAGGAGGTCGACGGTTCGAGCCCGTCTAGCTTCACCTCAGCGGCACCCACGAAAGCCCCGGAACTCCGGGGCTTTCGGCGTTTCAGGGGCATGCGATCCGCGGCGCGGACAGCCTCTCCCGTCCGCGGGCACCACTGGGGGTACCAGATTCGCAGGAGCCGTCGGGTAGTCGTGGAATGCTTCGGCGATGGACGCCCGATCTGGCACGGCGTACGTCCGCAAGACGTTGAGCGCAGAGGCAGACGCTCCGCTTCTCGCCTGCTCGATCGAGGCGGTGCACGCCGGCGGAGCATGCGAGGCCCGTCGGGGACCGCGGGGCGGTCACGGGCCCGCCGGGTCGACGAGCACGAGCCGGCCGTCGGGAAGCCGGTAGACCCGGCCGACCGGCTCGCCGCGACCGGTGACGCGCGACGGTGTGGACGGGGTGCTGAGGGTGCGTTCCGTCGATCCCGGGGCGGGCGCGGGTGTCGTCGGTCGCCGGACGACCCGTCCGTCGGTGTCCGTGGCGAGCCCCAGGCCCGCCACGAGGAACGCGACCGCCAGCACGAGACCGAGGTCGAAGAGGTTGACCAGCCCGTCGAGGGGGTCGCCGGTGTCGCTGTCGACCCCGCCGCGGCGACCGAGTCCGACGCGACTCATCCGGCGGTCTGGTCGACGGGAACCCGTGCCGCGCGTTCCAGGGCGGCGAGGTCCTCCGTCGCGGTCCGCGTGCGGATGAGGGTGAGGGCGAACGCGACGGTCCCGACGAGGATCCCGAGGACCGTGGCGGCGAAGGCGGTCCGCAGGTCGCCGGCCAGTGCCGCGACGTCACCGCGCCCGAGGGCGGCGATGCCGGGACCGAGCGGGATCAGCGTGCCCATGAGGCCCACGGCCGGTCCTGCCCGAACGAGCATCCGGGTCCGGTCGAGTCGTCGCTGGACGTGGAGCTCGTAGTCGGCGAGGGCGTCCTCCACGGCATCCGGCCTCCCCGTGGCCCGCGCCTCTGCCATCCCGCGGACGGCCTGCTCCGCGAGCGCGCCGGGTGCGGCCCGCGCGAACTCGGGTGCGCGACCGGGGTTCGCAAGGGCTCCGGCGGCGACGGCGAGCAGGCGCGGACGGCCGGGTCGCAGGCGACGCGCGGCCTCGGACGCGGCACGCCCGGTCTCGAGCACCAGGAGCAGCGCGAGGATCAGCGCGAGGGCGTGCACCGGGCCTTCGAGTGCGGAGGCGACGCCGGTGAGCGCCTCCGTGACCACGTCGGCGAGTGGGGGGACAGGGATCACGAGGAGCCTCGATGGTCGGGGACGGATGTCACTGCGGGCTGCGCTCCACCGCGGGGGCGAACCGTCCCTCTCGGCGGGCGCGGGCACGGCGGATCGCCAGCAGCATCGCGGGGCCGAACGCGAGGGCGAACGCGACGTTGCCCAGGGCGTGGGCGATGTCGAACGGCGCCGAGGAGGCGATCACGGCGAGCAGCGCGCCGGCCCCGCCACCGGTCGCGCCGAGCCAGACGGAGACGTTCATGATCGTGCCGAACAGCAGGCCCGCGACGCCGCAGGCCAGGGCCAGGGTCCAGCGTCCGGCGCGGTCGCGGAGGACGGCACCGAGTCCGGCGCCCAGCAGGCCGCAACACCCCCAGGCGAGCATCTGCCACGCGGTCCACGGGCCCTGCCCGAACGCGACGTTGGAGACCACGGCCGCGACCGCGCCGACCGCGAACCCGGGAGCCGCGCCGAGGGCGAGACCGGCGAGCAGGACGACGTCGGTGGTCGGCTGCACGTTCGGGACCGGGGCGAGGGCCAGGCGCCCGACGGCCGCGAGCGCCGCCAGCGTCGCCACCAGGGCGAGGACCCGCGACGGCGGGCGCGTGCGCTCGTACCACCACGCCATCAGGACGAGGGCGAGGACGACGAGGACCGTCGCGGGCAGCGCGGGGCTCATCGCGGCGTCCGGTCCGGCGCGGCGGGCTCCGGGGAGCGGGGCGGGTCGGGGTGCGCCGAGCCGGCCCTCGCCCCGGTGTCCGCGGCGGGCAGCGGCCCGTCGGCCCTCGCCCCGCCGAGCATCGCCCGGGCACCGGCCTCCGGGGTCAGCAGGTCGGGCCGTTCGAGGATCCGCGCGGTCTGCGTCGCGAAATACCAGCCCTGGCCGAGGAGTGCCGCGGGTGGACCGTCCGCGATCACGCGACCTCCACCCAGGAGCACCACCCGGTCGGCCAGCTCCGCGGCGAACTCGACGTCGTGGGTGGCGACCACCAGCGTCGTGCCCGTGGCCGAGAGCCGCTGCAGCTCCCGGAGGAGCGCGGCGCGAGCCCTAGCGTCCATCCCGCGGGTCGGCTCGTCGAGGCCCAGGATCGCCGGAGGCGCGCCGCCCGCGAGGACGACCGCGAGGGCGAGACGTTGGCGCTGCCCACCGGAGAGATCGCGGGGGTGGCGGTCGGCCAGGTGGTCGAGCCCCACCAGCTCGAGTGCTGCGGGCGTCGTCTCGTCGCCGACGCGGTCGTGCAGCAGGACGTCGCCGGGGTGCTGCGGCAGCAGCCGCACCGGGCCGGCGCGCTCGACCCGGCCGCGCGTGGGGCGATCGAGGTCGGCGAGCACCCGGAGCAGCGACGACTTGCCCGCGCCGTTGCGGCCCATCAGGGCGACCCGCTCGCCCGGGCGCAGGTCGAGGTCGACGCCGCGGAGGACGACCGGCCCGTCGGCGATCTCCCGCCACACGCCGCGTACGCGCGCGGCGGACCCGGTCGGTGGCGTCCGGCGACCGGGGCGGCGGGACAGCCCGGTGCCGCCGCCGACGGCGCGATCCGGGGGCGTCGCGGCGTCCGGGCCGTGCCGACCTCGTCCGGGCCCGGTGAGCGCCTGTCGCGCATCGCGGACTCCCACCGGCAGCGGCCGGCGGCCCGCGGCGCGGAAGAGCCGCGCCGCCGGTGGCAGCAGCGCCGGATCCGCGTCGGCCGCCCAGTCGAGGAACGCCGCCGGCACCGCGTCGCACGCGACGCGGCCGTCCTGGAGGACGACGACCCGGTCGGCGTGGTGGAGGCAGCGGTCCAGGCGGTGCTCGGCGAGCACGACGGCGGTGCCGTGCTCCTCGTTCAGCCGGCGCAGCAGCCACACGAGCTCGTCGCCGGCGACCGGATCCAGCTGCGCGGTCGGCTCGTCGAGCAGGAAGAGCCGCAGTCCACCCGACGGCCCTCCGCGGGCACCCGCGACCAGCGCCGCCCCCAGCGCGACCCGTTGGAGCTCGCCCCCCGAGAGCGCGCTCGTGCGCCGGTCCAGCAGCCCCTCGATGCCCAGCGCCAGGGCGACCTCCTCGACGGCCAGCGCGACGGTGGACTCGTCCTCCCCCCGGAGCTGCAGGGGCAGGGAGAGCTCCGCGCGGACGACGTTCATCACGACCTGCGTCTCGGGGTCCTGCAGGACGGTGCCGACGACCGCGGCCAGTGTCGAGGGTGTGGCCTCCCGGGTGTCGCGCCCCGTCACGCGGACGTGGCCCTGCAGCACGCCACCGACGTGGTGGGGCAGCAGGCCGCAGGCGGCGTGCAGCACCGTGGACTTGCCCGAGCCCGACGCGCCCGCCAGGACCACGAACTCGCCCGGCCGGACGACGAACGACACATCGCGCAGGGCCGCGGCGGTCGCGCCGGCGTGCGTGGCCGTGACGTGCTCGAACTCGAGGACCGGCGCCTCGAGGGTCACGACGTCGTCCCCCGGCGGGCGAGGATCGGCGCGACGACGAGCAGGCCGAGGACGGCGGTGGCGAGCAGCACGGCGGGGAGCGGCGCTCCGGCGAGCTCGGGGTCGGTGCCGAGGCGGAGCGCGCCGTCGGCGATCCCGGCGGCGGCACCGGCCACGAGGAGCGTGGCGGACGCCGAGAGGGCGAGGTCGTGACGGGAGCGGGGCCGCCGCGTCCCTGCGGGTCGTCGGCGCGCGGGGGTGCGCGGCAGGCCGTGGCCGCGCAGCTCGAGCGTGGCCGACAGGTCGGATGCCCGCTCGAGGACCGAGCCCGTGACCGCGCGGACCACGAGCAGGCGCGTCGCCGGGTCGTCACCCGCGCCCGGAGTCCCGGGAGGACGGGAACGGCGCGCGTCCGCCATCCGGGCGCCGTCGCGGACGAGCACCGGGGCGATCCGCAGCGCCAGCGAGGCGGTCAGCGCCCCGGCCGGCCAACGGCGGTGCGCCGCGAGCAGCAGCGCGTCGACATCGACGCAGGCCGCCGCGATCGCCGTGACGACGAACACCACGAGGAGCCGCAGGACGAGGACCCCGGCGGCGACGAGCGCCTCGAGCGTCACGTCGACCGCGCCGAGCACCGGCGCGGTGCCCAGTCGCGCGAGGACGGTCAGACCGTGGCGGTCCAGGAGGACCTGGACGACCACCAGGACGAGGAGGAGCGGGACCGCCAGGAGGAGCAGCCGCCGGACGTGGCGCGCCGCCCCCACCCGCACGGCGACGCCTCCCACGCCCACGAGCAGCCCGGTGAGGGCGAGCGGGTGCGAGACGGCGAGCGCGACGGCGGCCACGACGGCGCACCAGGCGGCCGCCACGGTCGGCCGGGCGGCGTGCAGCGCGGAGCCCGGGCCGCGCCGCCCGTCGGCCGTCACCGGCGTGGCCCGGAGGGGACCGGATCGACCTGCGCGCCGCGCACCAGGACGGCGAAGCGCCCGCGCAGGGTCGTCTCGCGCAGGGCCGCGGCGGCCGAGGCGGCGTCCGCCTCGGTTGACCCCGTCACCAGCCAGGTGACCCCGGAGCCGCGACGGCGCATCGCCGCCACGAGGCCCCACCGGCGGACGAGCGGACCGGAGCGGCCCGAGCTGTCGTAGACCGCCACGCCGCCGCGCACGGGCACCGCCAGCACGCCGGAGACGCGGGGTCCGCGGGCGAACGGCTCGGCGGCCTCGACGGCGCGGAGCGACCGCCACGGTCCGACGAGGACGCGGACGCCGACCACCGGCGAGCGATCGGCGAGCGTCCGCGCCCGGGCGGACACGCCGACGGCGCGCAGCCGCTCGATCGTCGTCCGGCACGCCGGACCCGACGGGTCCGCGCAGCGCACGTCGGCCCCGTCGGCGACCCGGTGAAACGGCGCGGGGAACGAGCCGACGACCGCACCGACCGGCGCCAGGGCAGTGTCCTGCCGGTCCCACCAGACCCGGTCGCCGTCGCGTACCCGGGTCGCGGTCGCGCCCTTCGCGGCCTGCACCCCGTCGACGAAGAACAACCAGTCGCGGCGCCGACCGTCGGTGCGCTCTCCACCGTCGCGCCCGTCGATCGCGGTCACGAACGCGCCGTCGTAGGCGGTCTGCACCCGGGCGTTGCGCCGCAGCAGGCGCATCACGGTGTCCTCGCCCTCCAGCCTCGGGTGGCCGGAATCGCTGATCGCCCCGCCGCCGAAGTCGTCGGTCACCCGCAGAGCGACGTCGCGCGGGGTCTCCCCCGCGCCGAGGCCGCACCCGGCGAGCAGGAGCGCGACGGCGAGGGCGACGACGCCCCGCGCCCCGGGTCCGACGTGGCGGGCCCGCAGGGTCACGACAGCACGTCCCGAGGTATTCGTCGCTCCAGGCCGATCCCGGCCAGGAAGACCGCCACCGCGAGGCCTCCGAGGCCGATCATGGCCCACGGAGGTGCGGCATCGCCGGCGCGCGCTGAGCGCAGTCCTGGCGCGATCGCGCGCTCCCGCTGGGTGCCCTGCGTGCCGCGCGGCTCCTGCACGACGTCGCCGGAGATGGACGTGCCGCCGGCGTCCTCCGCCGAGCCGCGCTCGCCGTTCTGGACCCCGCCGTCGTCCCCCGGTCCACTCGCGGCGGCCGTGCCGGTGGCGCCGTCCCTCCCGCGGGTGCCGTCGCGGCGCTCCTGGTCGCGCTCGGTGTCCCGGACGCCGCCGGTCGTGGCACCGCGGCTCTGCGGCTGCGGTCGGCTGAAGAGGTCCGCTCCGCGGCCGCCACCCCCGCCGGAGACGACGCCGCCGTCGGTCGAGGCGTCCCCTGCGTCGCCGCGTTCGCCGCTCTGGGGGACCCGTCGCCGCGAGGCGACCCGCTCCTCGCGGGCCTCCTTCGCCGCGGCCGCCCGGGCCTCGCGGCGGACCTCGGCCCGACGTGGCGGCGCGGGGACCGGCCAGGCCTGACCGGCGAACGCTGGCGCGGCGTAGGCGGTCATCCACGTCGGGTTCAGGTCGCGACTCTCGCGCCAGCGGATGCTGCCCTCGCGCCGCTGCAGCGTGCCGAGGAACGCGAGGGGATCCCTGCCGCCGCGGCGCCACGTCGCCGGATCGGTGCCCGTCGCCCAGAGCGCCTGGACGACCCACGGCGTGGTGCCGGCGTTGGACTCGCCGGGCCGCTCGTCGGCGAGGTCGCCGGCCTGCCAACCGCCGTCGGGCTGCTGGTGCGCCTTCAGCCACGTCATCGCGCGACGGACCGCGACGGTGCCGCAGCGCCGGGCCGCGCAGAGCGCCTGGATCGCCGCCCCGGTCATGTCGACGCTCGTGCCATCACCGGGTCGGACCGCCGGCCAGGTGCCGTCAGGGCGCTGCATCGCCTCGACGGCCCGCGCGGCGCGTGCGATCGGCTCCTTCGTGTCGGTGCCGCCGGCGCCGGCGAGGAAGAAGATCGCGAAGATCGTGTCGTTGACCCCGGGCGCCGTTCCGCCCTGCACGTGGGGGAACCAGCCGGCGGGCACCGTGCTCGCCGGCACGCGCGCGGTGGACGACGAGCTGCCGTCGGTCGGCAGCGACCCGGGACCCACGGGCGGTGCGGCCGCCGAGAGGTCGGGCGCGGCGCCACCGGCCGGCGCCGCGGCGGCGGGTGGCTCCCAGGCCGACGGCGACTGGCGCTCCAGCAGCGACCGGACGTAGTCGCGTCCGCCGAAGCTGCGGGGGTCCATGCCGGCGGCGTTGACGAACATGCCGATGCGCTCGAACTCCGTCGTCACCGGCGGGCGTCCGCCGGAGGTGATCGGCCCCTGCGCCTCGAGGTAGGTCGCGACGCTGCGCGTGCGCGATCCGGGGGCCTTCTGGTCCTGCGGGTTGATCCCGGCGGCGGCCAGGCCGATGCCGACCCACGCGCTGATCAGGGGATCCGACGCGGCGCCGGGCATGCCGCCGTAGCCCCCGTCGTCGTTCTGCGTGTCCTGCAGGAAGCGGACGATGCGGTCCAGGCGGGCGCTGTCGCGGCCGCTCGTAGCCGCACCGGTGGCGGCGTCGACGGCGGCCGGTGGCCCGACGAGGTCCAGCGGAGCGGCGAGCAGGGCGAGCAGCACCGCGACCACCGCGAAGCGGGGCCGCAGCCGCACGCCGGATCGGCGACCCCCGCGCATCGTGACCTCAGGGACCGACGGCCAGGCCGTCGGCGCGCACGACGCCCGAGAGCACCCGGATCCGCACCGCCGAGCCGCGGCGGCGCTCCCGCGCGCGGACGACGACCGTCCGGCCGTCGGCGTGGGCGGGCACCGTCACGCGCTGCGCGCGCCCCCGGCCCGAGCGGACCTCGATCACGGCCCGGCGGCGGTCGGCACGGACGACGAGCGCGGGGCGCCCGGCGGGCAGGGTGACCCGCAGCGACGTGCCGCGACGCATCCGGGTGACGGTCTTCCGCCACGCCAGCGGGTCCGCCTGACGCGTGATCCGGCCGGAGAAGCGGACCTGGCGGACGCGCTCATCGATCGGGACGACGACCCGGCCGATCTGCCGCACGACCGCCCGGCCGGTCGGCGCCGCGAAGCGGGCACGCAGGTCGACCGTCCGCCCGGCCGGGACGTCGAGGAGCGCGGAGGTCTGGACCGTCCCGCGCTTCGCCGTCCGCCACCGCGCCTGCTTCACGCCCGGCACGCGGTACTCGATGCGCCAGTCCTTCGTGGGTGAACCGCCGAGCACGGTCCAGCGCACGCCGACCAGCGCGGAGGGGTTCCCGTCGGTCGTGACCCGGAGGTCCTGGACGGTCAGTCCACCGACGCGGAAGCCCCGACCCGACGGCGCGGGCGCGCCGACGGTCAGCGCCCCGCTGCCGGCCGGGGTCGGCGCCGGGGCGGGGACGGTGCTCGGCGGCGGCACGCGGGTGGCGGTGTCGGCCGGCGGCGTGGCGCCGCAGCCTCCGCCGGCGGCGTCGGTCACGCAGATGTCGAGCCGGTTGGAGCGGACGAAGCCGGTGCCCTCGGCCTTGATCCGCTTCCAGCCCGGCGTCGTCCAGCTCAGCGTCGCGCGACCCGCGGCGTCCGAGACCACGGTCGCCGGGTCGGTGCTCGCGACGGTCTGGGCGCCGTTGGCGGCGGTGATGACGGGTGATACGCGGACCCCGACGGCGGGCCGCCGGTAGCCGGCCGCCCCGATGTCGCCGGTCGCCTCGTTGCGGACCGTCGAGACGACGAACGGCTGGCCGAGCCCGACGGTGAAGGTGCTCTTCGCCGCCGCGGTCGGGGGCGCGCCCTCGGCGTCGGAGGTCGGCTCCCCGACGCCCTCGGGCCCGTCGAGGCGCAGGAGGTCCCGGTTGTTGAACGCGTCGTAGACCCACAGCGTCTGGTCCCCGGGGGCCAGCCCGTACTGGCAGCCGCCGACCGAGGTGTAGATGCCGTTGACGAGGATGCCCCAGTAGGCGTAGGTCGAGGCGTCCTCGCCGTCGGGCCCGAAGCGCTGGATGAAGTAGTCGTCGAAGCCGGGGTACCACTGGCCGTCGAAGTCCTGGCCAATGCTGCGCATCGCGTCGTCCGAGGCGGCCGTCGGCGTCGGGCCCGGCGTGGCGTGCGCGCCGTTGTTGGTGCCGTCGCAGATCCGCGGCTCGGTGTCCGACGAGGCGCGGATCGCGTGACCGTCGGTTCGGATCGTGCCCTCGTAGAGGGTCGTGTCCTTGCCTTCGATGCGGACGCGCTGGTCCGACGGCGCGGCGTGCGCGATGGGCGCGCCGGCGGCGGCGAGCAGGGTGGTGGTGATGAGGACGGCGACGCGTGAGCGTGCCGCGATGGAGCGAGCCATGGAGTCCTTTCCCCTAGTCCCGAGGGGTGATCGACGTGGGGCGGACCGGGCAGGTCTCCTGGCTCACGACTACGGACCTCCGCGCCTTCCCAGGAGACCCTCTCCCAGTGGCTGCACGCTGGCGTGCGGTGGTCCTGATCGCTCACAGTGGCGGGTCCGCGCCGGTCTCTCACCGGTCTTCCCTTCACCACGTTCCGCTGATGTTTGGGGCGAACCTAGCACGCCTGCAACGCCCCGCCCAGGATCCGGCGCGGGACGACCGACGTTCCCGGCGACCGCCGACGCGCCACGTCGAGCCTGCTACGTTGCTGCCGTCACGGGCGGGGAACTCCGGTGGGAATCCGGGGCTGACGCGCAGCGGTATGGGGGACGAGCGACTCTCGTCGCCACTGGAACAGGACGTCGTCCTGAACCGGGAAGGCGAGTCGCGAGGACGAACCCGAGCCCGAATATCCGCCCGGACGTCATAGGCCACCCCGTCTCGCGAGAGGACGGCGTCCGTGCAGGCACGCCTCCTCCTCGGAGTCCGTGCCCACCGCGTGTCGTCGTCCCAGAACAGGAGCAACGACATGCGCTCAACCAGCAGCCTCCGGCTGCGCACCCTCGGCATCGCCGCCGTCCTCACCACGGCCGCCTTCCCGGCCCTGGCCGGTGCCGCGCCCGCACCCCAGGCGGAGGTCGACACCGCGATCCAGCGCGGCGCGGCCTGGGTGGTGAACCAGCAGGGCCGCACCGCCGCCGGGGCACCCGGCGGTCCGACGAACGGCTCGTTGCCCGGCTTCCAGGGCAACTGGGTCATCACCTCGCTGGCCGCGGCCGGCATCAACGCCGCCGACGTCCAGAACCCCGGCGTCGCCCAGAGCCTGCAGGACTATCAGCAGGGCACCTACCCCGGCTCGTACGCGACGCTGCCGAACACCTCCAACGTCGCCGGTGCATTCGGGCGCGAGGCGCTCATCTCGTCCTCGGCCGGCATCCAGGTCACGAAGATCACCCAGGACCTGAACCTCACGGCGTCGCTCGCGAGCAAGTGGCGCAAGGCCAACGGCGACTTCGGCGGCTTCGCGCCCAACAGCGACGGCTTCGCGCTGCTGGCCACCGACAGCCTCGGCCTCCCGAAGGGCGTGCGGCAGAAGATCGTCGCGAACCTCCTCACCGCGCAGAAGACGTCCACGACGCCCGACGCCCAGGGCCGCACCGCGGTCGGCGGCTGGTCCTACACCGCCGGCACGAACGGCACCGGCGACATCGACATGACCGGCGCGGTCCTCTCCATGCTCTGCCAGGAGGGCATGACGCCGGCCGACACCGCGGTCGCCAAGGGCGTCGACTTCCTCAAGCGCCGCCTGAACCCGACCACCGGTGGCTTCGGGACCGCCGCCGAGAACTTCATCCAGCCCAACAACCTGCCCTCCGCGGGCTGGGCGCTGATCGGCCTGAAGGCCTGCGGCGTCGACCCGCAGGGCACGGAGTGGACGACCCCCAACGACCAGAACCCGGTGAAGTTCGTCCTCGGCCTGCAGCGGCTCTCGGGCACGAACCAGAACCCGGGCGAGGTCGGGTACGGCAGCTTCAAGTACGCGCCGACCACCGCCTATCCCGCCGGCAGCACGGACATGAACGCCACCGAGGTCGCGGTCCGCGCCCTGTCGAACTTCCGCTGGTCCGCGCCGGCACCCGCCCGGACGAACCCCGCGAACCCGCGTCTGCGACCGGTCACCGCCGTCCCGGACGGCACGACCGTGCCGATCGCGCTGAGCATCGACGCCGGTGACGGCGACGTCCGCTTCTGCGCGGTCCGCGTCGCCTCCGGCGCGCCGCTCACCAGCGTCCTGGAGACGGCGAAGGCCTCATCGATCCCGACCGGGTGCGTCGACGACGTCACGACCGCCCGGGGCGTCGTGACCGGCCTCAACGGCACGACCCTGGCCGCCGGGTCCCGCTGGCAGGTGCGTTTCGCGAACGGCGCCCCGCAGCCCGCCGGCACGCAGCCGGTGCGCTTCGGCGACGTCGTCGCCCTCGAGGTCGGCAGCCCCGTCGCCGCCCCGACGGCCCCCGTCGCGTTCGGCGAGCAGGCGCAGTCCACGATCTCCGCCGCACGCACCGTGACGTTCACCGCCAAACAGGACGACGTCGACGTCACGCGTCCCGCGGTCGTCGGGGACGACCCGAGCGACTTCCTGGTCACCCGAGACACGTGCACCGGCGCGACGCTCGACAAGGACGAGACGTGCGCCATCGACGTGCGCTTCGCCCCGTCGACGACCGGCGCCCGGCAGGCCGCGGTCCGGCTGACCGGTACCGGTGAGATCCCGATCACCGCCGACGTGCCGCTCACCGGTTCGGGCGGCGCGCTGCCCAAGGGCGACACGGGGCCGGCCGGGAGCACCGGCTCCCAGGGCACCCCCGGCGTCCCCGGGACCGACGGTGCGGCGGGCACGCCCGGCGCCAAGGGCGACATCGGACCGGCCGGCACACCCGGGGCGCCCGGCAGCTCGGGCCCTGAGGGTCCCAAGGGCGACCCCGGTGCGAAGGGCGACGACGCCGACGTCACCTGCCGTCTGGTGCGCCGGAGCTCGACGCAGATCACCTGCGCCGTCTCCGGTGCCACCGCCAAGCGCCGGACGATGAAGGCCCGTCTCACGCGCCACGGCCGCACCTACGCCACCGGCACCGTCCGCCGCACCCGGACCGAGCTCCGCCGCGTCTCCGGCCGTCGCATCGTCGCCGGCGTCTACACACTGCGCTTCGGCACCGGCCGGAAGGCGACGGCGCTGAAGGTCGTCATCCGCGCGGCGCGCTGAGCGCCAGGCGTTCCACGGGCCCGGCTGCGACCGGGCCCGTCCTGTCCTTCGGCGAGTCTGGCCGGGAATACGGCGACATCTGGCCCGACGACGGTCGGTGAATGCGCGACCCGTCGTCCCAAAGAGGAGCGCTGATCGGAACACATCGCCGCTGACCGAGGGGCGCCAGGGTCAATCGGCTCGGGTTCCGTGCGGCGAGACGTCGATCTCCTCGTCGTCGAACGTCGCCACGACGCGGAGCCTGCCGCCGAGTGCGGCGACGTAGCGCTCGAGCGTCGAGACGCGGAGGTCCTCCCCCGCCCGCTCGATCGTCGACACTCGCGGCCGGCTGACCTCGAGGCGCTCGGCGAGCACGGCCTGACTGATGCCACGGCGCTCGCGGATCTCGTGCAGGGCCGCCTCGGCCTCGAGGCTCTCGACCAGCGCCGCCCGGCGCGCAGCGCGTTCCGGGGTATCCGGGCGCTGCGCGCGGATCTCCGCAGCGGTCTTGGGCTTTGTGAACGCCATAGTGGTCACTCGCTCTCGTCGAGGTACGTCAGGTAGTGGGCGTAGAGCGCGTCGGCGAGCGGGATGTTGCGCTCGTACCAGGCGGTCCAGTCGCCGGACTTGTCGCCGCCGATCAAGAGGATCGCCTGCCGGACCGGGTCGAACGCGAACAGCACCCGCAGGTGCCCGCCGATCGACCGGAGCTCTTTCATGTTGTGGTGCGTGCTGGTCTTGATCCGATCCGCGGCCGGCCGCCCGAGCGCGGGACCTCGGACTTCCAGGAGCTCAATGGACGCCATGATCGAGTCCCAGTCGTCGTCGCAGAGCCCGGCGAGCCACGACTCGACGTCCGCGCTGAAGAGGACGGTCCACATCAGGAAGCTAGCGTAATGCTTGCGTTACCGCAACGCATGGGTTTCCGAGCGCTCCCCGGGGGCGGATCGCGACCGTCAGGGCGACGACACGCGCAAAGCGTCACGGCAGGACGCGGACGACCACCGAGGTCCGCCGCTACCGACTCTGCACCCCCGGCCCGAAACGCTGAGCCACAGGTCGCGCTCGCAGGGGCCCTCAACGACAGTCAGCAGCGGCGGGTGGCGGCCAGGACGCTCTTGCGTGCCGCATCGCATGCAGCCGCGGCATCAGCCAGCGCCGCTTCGGCACGCTGCAGCTCACGGCTCGTCTGGACGCAGGTGGTGCACGCCGGTGCGCGGTCGGCGAGGTTCGGCAGTGATGCTTGCAGCGTGCGCAGGCAGGCGTCCAGGACGCCGAGCGTCGCGGCGATCGACGGGGGGTCTTCGGGCGTACACGTGCTCTGCGTCTCGAATGCGCGGGTGGCGATCATCAGGTCGCATGCCGCATCGAAGAGGCGGTCCACCGGCGGGTGGTGTCGGTCATGGGTCAGCCACGTGCGGACGCTCACCATCACCGCAGCGTCCCGCTCCCGGCGTTGAGGCGCCATGGTCGGTCCCTGCCATCTGCTCCGATGATGGGGGCAACCGGCCATGCCTCCGGGAGGCGGGGTGATCGACGCTTCGGCGATGCCCTTCCCCACCGATGCGTCCCCGGACGCGCTGTTGATGACCGCCGGAGCGCGGAACCTGCTCGAGATCGAAATGCAGGACCTCTCCGCGACCTACGACAGCGGCGTGCGGCGCCTCGGTCGGTGTCCCACGGATCCGCGGCTGACGGTCGCCGGCAGGATCGCGTACCTCGATCGCGTGCTGCGAGCCGCGGTGATCCTGCACACCGGCGCGCCCGGGCCGGGGCTCGTCGCCGTCGGCTCCACCGTGGACCTCCTCACCGCCGACGGCGGGACGCTCGCGATCCGGGTCGTCGCAGGCCCCGGCGGCCGGGAACGACGCGGAGCGCTGGACGTCGATGCGCATTCACCGATGGGCGCAGCGGTCCTGTGGCAACCTGCTGGCACCACGGTGCAGGTCGCGTGGGAAGACGGATCCTCAGCGTCGTTGATGATCGTGAGCATCCGCGAGGCGCTCCTCCCGGTCCCCGAGCACCACCGGTGCCACGACCTGCTTCGCGCGCTTGCGCGGCTGCGGCCGACGGGATGGTGGAGAGCAACCATGGCCGCGGGGCCCCGTGCGTTGCATGGTCATGGGTATGCCGCTGGCCGCACTCTCATCGACAAAGGTCGTCCTCGTGACGGTCTTCGAATTCGAATCCCTCACCACCCAGCTGGCGCGTCTGAAGGTCGAGCAGGTGTCCAGGCCCACCGGGAACACGGGGCCCGGTGATCCCGCGGTCCCGGGGAACGGACTGGCCGACCAGATCGTGCTGCTGGAGACCGCGCTACAGCGCGCGGTCATCGCGCACCCCGACACCTACCACCCCGACAACCGCGGCTACGCGCTGGCCGCGGTTGGCACGACCGTGCAGGTGCACGACGGTGCCAAGCGCTGCTTCTACCGTCTGACGCTCGGCGTCGACGTGCACGACGACGGCGACGTCGTGGCGGTCTCCGCGTTCTCGCCGGTCGGCGCCGCGCTGATGGGTCGCGCGGTCGGTGACACGGTGGAAATCGCGCTGCCCGGTGGGCGGAGCCGGACGCTCGAGGTCCTGCGGATCACGGACGACGCGTGACCACCGACGCTGCGATCTGGGACCGTCGGTCCATGCGGATGACCACCAGGATGATGCGGATGCCGCTGGCGCGACAGATCTTCCTCGTCGCCTCGATCGTCCTGATCGTCGTGACCGGGGCGCTGATCCTCTCGCCGGTGACGATCTCCTCACCGATGACCGTCCGCGACAGCGCCCTGATCGTCGGCGGCCTCGGGGTCATCCTCCTGTCGATCTACCTGGCGCTGCGCCGGTTGCTCGCCCCGCTGCACCGCCTGGCGCACGCGATGGGGACCATCGATCCGCGCTACCCCGACCCGGACCTCCGGGCGCGCATCGCGCCGGACGACCGCGACGTCGAGCAGCTCCTCGAAGCGTTCGAGTCGATGCTCGACCGCTTCCGCCTCGAACGGCTCGAGAGCGACCGCAGGACCGCCGCCGCACAGGAAGCGGAACGGCGGAGCGTCGCCGGCGAGATCCACGACGAGCTCGGCCAGACCCTCACCGCGCTGGCCCTCCAGCTGGACCGCGCGGAGATGGAGCCCCAACACCGCGAACTCGCGCAACGCACCGTCGCCAGAGCGCTCGGCGACGTGCGCGGCATCGCCAGGCGACTCCGTCCCGAGGGCCTGGACGACCTCGGCCTGCTGAACGCCATGATCGCGCTCTGCCGCCGCGTGGAGGAAGAGAGCGGCAACACCATCCACCGCGACCTGCGACCGCCGATCCCCGCCCTGGACGGCGACGTCGAGCTGGCGATCTACCGGATCGCCCAAGAAGCGCTCACCAATGCGATCCGACACGCTCACGCCGACACGATCACCGTCTCCCTCGGCGTCGACGACGGACACCTCGTGCTGACCGTCTCCGACGACGGCCGAGGCTTCGTGCACCTCCCCGACCCCGACGGCGGCCTCTCCGGCATGCGCGAGCGCGCTCGCCTCATCCGGGCCACGTTCGAGATGACGTCCGAGACGCGGCTCGGCACGACCATCCGCTGCTCGATTCCCCTCGAGAGCTCCGCGTCATGACCACTCCCCTACGCACCCGCATCATGCTCGCCGACGACCACGCGCTCGTCCGCAGCGGCATCCGCCTGATCCTCGACAGCGAACCCGACCTCGAGGTCGTCGAAGAGGCCGGGGACGGGATCGAGGCGGTGGAGATCGCGTTGCGCGGCACCGTCGATCTCGCGATCCTCGATGTCTCGATGCCCGGCCGCACCGGCTTGCAGGTCGCCCGCGAGATCACCCGGCGACGCCCGGAGATCCGGATCCTGCTGCTCTCGATGCACGAGAACGAGCAGTACCTCTTCGAGGCGCTGAAGGCCGGAGCGGCCGGGTACGTCCTGAAGTCCGCCGCCAACCGCGACCTCGTCGACGCGTGCCGCGGCGCGATGCTCGGCCGACCGTTCCTCTACCCCAAGGCGCTGCAGGCCCTGACCAAGGAGCTCCTCGACGACGCCCGCGCCGGCGGATCGCTCCCCCGCGACGTCCTCACCGCCCGCGAGCAGGAGGTCGTCAAGCAGATCGCCGAGGGTCTGACCACCGACGAGATCGCCGTCCAGCTGGTGATCAGCCCCCACACCGTCGAGCGTCACCGCTCCAACGCCCTGGAGAAGCTCGGCCTGCGCAACCGCGTCGAACTGGCGCGCTACGCCATCCGACGGGGGCTCGTCGAACCATGACCACCCCCTTCCGGCTGCAGAACAACTCGCGTCGCTCACGTCTCCCGCCAACGCGACCCGCATGGCCGTCGATGCGCAGCGAGAGCGACCCGCGACTCCGTCCCCCGCCGATCCGCTCCCGCCGCGACGGGTGGGCTCGCACGACGGGCGCACGCGGCGGCCCGTTCCCTGCCGATCCGCAACGACGGAACCAATGATGCAGTGACGATCGACAAACGATGCATCACGATTCTCCGCTCAGGGCCGTCTCGATCAGCGCTTCGACGTCCGTGCCGGCGAGGCTGTCGGTGAGGGCACGGACGACGGGAGCCGGCGGCCCGGCAGCCGCGGCGATCAGCGCGATCGTCGGTTCGATCACCGGGTCGAGGATCGTCCTCGCGCGCGTCCCCGCCGGAAGATGCTCTCCCATGAGCCACGTGTGGCCGATCACCGTCGCCCATCCCTGACGGACGAACCCGAGGAGCAACGCGAACGAGTCGGCCTGCACCCGCGGACGGACCACCACACCGGCGGAGCGCAGTGCGTCGTCGACGATCACGCGATGCTGCATCTCCGGCGTCAGCAGACACAGCGACCTCTCACCTACTGATCGCCACGAGACGTCGACCTTGTCGTCATCGTCGTCGTCCGGGGTGCCCACCAGGACGAAGCGTTCGCTGTAGAGCGGCCGGAGCTCGAGAGACGGCGCACCGACATCGTCGTAGACCAGGGCGGCGTCGAGCTCATGGCGGAGCACCTCGCCCACCAGCACGTCCGCGGGCGCGGTCCGGATCTCCACCCGGACGCCAGGATGGGCATCTATGAGTGGCGCGATGAGGGTCGGTGCAGCGGCTACCGCGGTGGGTACCGTCCCCAATCGCAACGTCGCGTTGAGCTGGCCCCGCAACCGGGTGGCCTCCGCCGTGATCCCTTCGACGGAGCTGACGGTCTGACGAGCGCGGATGACCAACGCCTCGCCCGCGTCGGTCAGTCCGATCATCCCTGCTCCCCCACGCTCGATCAGCCGTACCCCCAGCTCGGATTCGAGCCTGCGGATCGCCATCGACAGCGCCGGCTGCGACACGTCGCACGCCGCCGCGGCCCGCCCGAAGTGGCGTTTCTCGGACAAGGCGACGAAGAACCTCAGGTGCCGCACATTCACGCTCGATCACCTCTGGTTATCGGTTGGTCAAAGATTGATATTGGATTCTTTCGGCGGTCGTCGGCAGGCTTCCTCGCCGCAATGCCAACGTCGATCGTTCCTCCCCGCCTCCTCCCCTACGTCCGGATGGGCGTGGGCGTGTTTTGCAGCGCCATCCTCGTCGCCGCCATCGGCAAGGCGCTGGACATGCCGCTGCTGATCGCCCCGTTCCTCGCGACCGCGGCGCTCAAGCACAGCGCTCCACACCTGCCCGGCGTCGCGCCGCGCCGCGTCATCGGAGGCCATTTCGTCGGAGCGTCGACCGGCGTCGCGGTCGGTGCGCTGCTCGGGGGCGGTGGACTCTCCGTCGCGATCGCCGCATCGGTCGCAGCGGTGGCGATGATGAGCCTCGACGTGCTGCACGCCCCCGCGGTCGCGACCGCCTCCGTCGCGATCCAAAACCACGGAGACCATTGGTTCCCCATCACCGTCGTGCTGATCGGTGCCGCGACTCTGGTGGCGACGACGGTCGTGCTCTCCCCACTCCTACACGGACGGCGCTATCCCGTGGCTCGCCCGACGCTCGAGCCCGCCACGAACCCCTAATCGGCGTCGGAGCCCCAGGATCATCCAAGCACCTTGCCGAGTGGGGTCCGATGACGGTCTGGACCATGCCATCGGTCCGCGCGCCAAGCCGAGACGGACAGCGAGGACGTCAGACGCCGTGCCGCTCCGCCCGGGTTGCATCAATCGCGGTGCCCGTGTGGTCGGCCGCGACGAGATGTGCTCTCACCCGCTCGCACGAGTCGGCGTACGTTAGGGCGATGAAGACCTGGGACATCAACGCGCTCGAAGGATTCCCCGGTCCCCCTCGCGTCCTGTCGACCACCGATGAGACCCGCGCGATCGTGCTCGGCCTCGACGAGGGACAGGTGTTGGCCGAGCACCAGGTGCACGAACGGGCATGGGTCGTCGTGATCTCCGGCCACGTGAGACTCACCGACGACGCGGGCACCCACATCGACGCATCCTCGGGCTTCACGTTCGAACTCGAGCCCAACGAGCGACACTCGGTACTCGCGACGACCACCGCGCGACTGTTGCTACTGCTGGCTCCGTGGCCCGGGGCCGGCCACCCCAGAGAGGCGACGCGGATTGCGCATTCACGGGCCCGACAGGACGTTCTGTTGCGCACCGGCCCGCCCTCCCCTGAGTCCGGGAGACCTGTTGTGCCCACCGGTCTCACACCGGCGCAGAAGGCCGCGGACCGCTGGGCCACCGACGGTGGACGCCTCCTGTAGCGGCAGCGAGCACCCTCGCCCCGCCCTCTGCGCGAGGACGCGGCACCGGCTCGATCAGACGCAACGCGAAGGCCGGCGCGTCCTGCCGGCTCTCGTCGGCAACACGGCGCCACTCGATCCTGTGGGACCTTCGGTGCGCTCTAGGGCTCCTCAGCCAGCGGGCCGTGCGGGCTGCGGCTGTCGGGTGGAAGGTCCGGGCGAGACGCGAGATCGCGGGCGCGGGCGCAGCCCTGCGCTGCATCGTCGAGCGTGCGTCGCACAACGCGCAGGACGCCGTCGATCTCGCGGTCGCTGGGGATCCCCGGACCGCGGTCGGAGATGTGCTCCAGCGTCTGGCGCATGGAGACGAGAGTCGAACCGAGAACGCCGAGCGTCGCGGCCAGGCGCTCGGACTCGTCGGTCTGGCCCATCGCCTGCGTCTCGAGTCGCTTGCCGGCGACCATCAGGTCCCGGGCGGCCTCCAGAAGCGCGTCGGGCGGTGCCTCGACGGTTGCGGCAGGAGCGCGCGAAGGTGGGATGCCCATCCCGCGAGTCTCCGGTCGGCCCCGCCTCAACGCTATGGGTGGGTCCCGCCATCTCGCCTCGCCAGAGATCCCTCAGATCAACGGCCCAAACCGCTGGTGACGTCGTCGAACCCGCGGGCCTTGCTCGTGAGCGCGGGGATTCAGATGGGGGAAACCGGCCATGGTTTCGCTGCTCCCTCACGGCGACGCTCTGGGTATGAGTACCGACCTCTCATGCCGGGCCCAGAGATCGCCGACACGCTGGGCGCGTCTGCTGGCCCCCAAGCCGTTCGTAGCGACGACCGACCCTCTGACGGGGGCGGATCTCGTGGTCCAGACGTTCTGCGACTCCTTCGAGCGCGGCGTCGCGCCGACGTCGCAGGCGGCCAGGGAGATCACCGCTCTGCGCCCCCGGGCGCGCAAGAGCGGCAGCGACCTCGACACGCTACGCCGCCGGGAGCACCTCGTGCTCGACTGGTTCATCCGCACGTATGTTCCAGAGTGGCTGCAAGCAGCAGGTCTTCAGGAGGCCGCCCATCGCCTCACCGCCCTGAACGAGATCACTGACCTCGAAACGGCGACGGCCGCGACCGAAGCGGTGGAGAACGCCGAGACAACCGCTCGCGCTGCCCTCCTCAAGGCGTCCGCGGACGTTCCCGTCGGACGGCTCACGTTCGCGCGGGACAAAGCTCGTGCGTCGCACTACGCCAGTGCCGGCATCGCGGCGACCGTCGCCGGCGGCGGAGTGCTCGGGTGGCCCCTCACCGGGGACGCCGCGTCCGGGGCCCGCTGGGCAGTCGCCGAACGCGCCGCACTGAATGCCTGCACGACCGTCATCGTCCGGGCGGTCGCCTCCACAGCGAACGTCTCGGAGACCGCCCAGGCCGCGGTGCACGACACCACCGCGGTCCTGCAGCGATCGGCCTGGCGCCTGCTTGACCGTCTCTGCGCGCCCCCCGACGAACACCCAGACACAACTTCTCAAGTCCACCGAGGAGGAGCATGATGAGCGGCAACCAGCCCGACGAGCGCGCTCGCGATCCTCTGACGCAGATCCACGGCTACGAGGAGTGGAACGGATGGTGGCACTTCCCCGTTGTCCTGGGCATCGCTACGACCGCGATCCTCATCGCGGCAGTCCTGATCTAGGCGCCAGACTGCGGAGCAAACGTCGGCCGGCCACTCGCGAGAACCGTCAACTCCTGAGCCGACCGGCCGAGACTGCCGCACGGCGACCGGGACCAGGATCATCGCTCGCGCCGCTCGACGATGGGTCCGCCGCACATCCAAAGCCCGTGCAATTCCGAAACGATCGCGTCGTGTCGCTCTACGGCCCCGTCTTCACCGCCATCTACGACCCATTGCTCGCCTGGGGCGAGCGCTCCGGGATGCACGAGCTCCGGCGGACCGTCCTCGCCGACGCGACCGGCGACATCCTCGAACTCGGGGCCGGCACCGGCCTGAACCTCGACGCGTACCCGCCATCCATCGCGAGCGTCACCCTCACCGAGCCCGAGCCGTCGATGGCCAAGCGCCTCCGCAACCTCGACGGCCGGCACGTCGTCGTGGAGTCCGGTGCCGAAGACCTCCCCTTCGACGACGCCTCCTTCGACACCGTCGTCAGCACCCTCGTGCTGTGCACCGTCGACGATGTCCACCGGGCGCTGAAGGAGGTTCGTCGCGTCCTGCGACCGGGCGGCGCCTTCCTCGTGATCGAACACGTCCGTGCCGAGCGCCGACGCTTGGCCTGGATCCAAGACCGACTCCACCGTCCATGGCGCGCAATCGGGTACGGCTGCAACTGCAACCGCGATACGTTGGCGGCCCTCCGCAATTCCGGGTTTGACGTGAAGGACCTGCGCACAAACCGCTGGCGCAGGATGCCGGTCATCGTCGGCCCGCT
Source organism: Patulibacter sp. (assembly GCF_030655195.1). Taxonomy (GTDB): domain Bacteria; phylum Actinomycetota; class Thermoleophilia; order Solirubrobacterales; family Solirubrobacteraceae; genus Patulibacter. The sequence continues at coordinate 91,162 of NZ_JAURWA010000108.1, forward strand.
CGTCGCAGGTCGCGTACGTCCGACGTGACCAACCACTCAACGCGCCATGCGTGATACCGCGTCGACGCGTCGCGGACAGTCCGTGCTCTGGGCGGCGCCCCGGGAGACCGAAGGTAGAGCACGCCGGAGTCGCAGGACCTCGACGGCGGTCGAGCACGCAGAACCGAACGCCTCGTCAGGAGGTGACAGTTCGAGCCTTATCGCGCGCGGCGGATTCCGAGATCAGCGCTGCGACCGCAGGATGGCATGCAGGAGGTCGACGGTTCGAGCCCGTCTAGCTCCACCTCCCAGACGCACACGAAAGCCCCATCCAAGACGGGGCTTTCGCCGTTCCGGGGGGGGCACCAGCCCACCGCGGACCGCACCAGCGAAACGCAGGGCGTAGGAGGCGACTCGCCCGAGCCGAGCGCCCCGCCTGGGAGCTCGGCCTGTCCCGTGACGGATCGTCCTCTGGCATGCGGTTTCGCGTCGGGCCGCAGATGCGGACCTCGAGCCGTCGGTCACGTCAGGCTCAGGGCCTTCCGCTCCTTCTCGGGATCGACGCCCGGGGCCGGCCGATCGGTCCGAAGCGGCGGCCGGCGGTCCTCGTCGAGGATCCACGACCACGTGTCCCGGACGGTCTCGTCGAGGGGGCGGCAGGTGAGGCCGGCGGCCGCGGCTCGCGCGCTGTCGATCAGGTGCATGCCGCGGGCCTCGTGACCGTGGGGGATCCAGATCGGCAGCTCGGACCACGCCTCGATCCCCGCACGCTCGATCGTCGCGGCGTCGGTCCAGTGCAAGGTCGCGTCGGAGCGGGTCGCGGCGACGCAGCCGCCCAGCAGCTCGCGCATGGTGCCGTGGCCGGGTCTGCTGACCGTGTTGTACGGCCCGGAGAGGCCGCGCTCTGCGGCCGACAGGATCCAACGCGCGAGGTCGCGGGCGTCCACCCACTGCAGCGGCAGATCCTCAGGACCGGGAGCGAGGACATCGCCCCCACGATCGATGCGCAGGAGCCACCACGGCAGCCGGACGACGTCCTCGTGCGGGCCGAGGATCAGCCCGGCGCGCGCGATCAGCGCACGGTCGCCGAACACGGCCTGGACCGCGAGTTCACCGCCGCGCTTGTCCGTGGGGTAGTCCACGCCCTCGGCGTCCGCGACCGCGGCGACGGGCGCTGCCGTCTCGTCGACCCCGGCGCTCGGCGGATACGGGTACACCGAGCAGCTCGAGACGTACGCGTACCGGTCGGCCACCGGCTCGAGAGCCCGCGCGGCGCGCAGCACGACCCCCGGAGCTCCGGACCACGTATCGACCACGAGGTCCCACCGCTCCCCCAGGGCGGCCCTCAGGCCGGTGTCGAGGAGCCGATCGCCGTCGAGCTGCCGGACGCGCGGGTCCGGATGCCGACGTGTCCCGCGGTTCAGGGTCGCGACGTCCCACCCGCCGGCGAGGCCCTCGTCGGCGACAGCTCGGCCGACGAATCCCGAACCGCCGAGCACCAGGAGCCGCATCGGCCCACGGTACCGGCCGTCCGGACCGACTCCGCTTCTGGCTCGTCCCACGAGGGAACGACGGTCGGACGCCGCGAGGCCGCGGCCGGCCCACGCTGACCGGCCACCCGTTCCGTCCCGGATTCGATCGTCTGCCGGACGTCGCTGAGCGCTCCCCCCGAGACCGGGTCGACCGCGATGAGTTCTCACGGCCGGCTCGGTCCCATCTGCGAAGGCACGCCCACCGAGAGCACGGAGGTCAGTCCATGGGTCGCATCGTCGTCGTCAACTTCATGAGCATCGACGGGGTCATCCAGTCGCCCCTGTCGCCGGACGAGGACCGCGACGGCGGCTTCTCGCACGGCGGCTGGGTTCCGCCCTACAGCGATGAGACCGTCAACGGCGTCATGGAGAGGGTCACCGTCGACGCCGCCGGGATGCTGTTGGGCCGACGGTCCTACGAGATCCTCCACCGCGCCTGGGCTGGGGTCGACGAGACCGAGCCGGCCATCGCGGCGATGAACAGCATGCCCAAGTACGTCGTCTCGTCCTCGCCCCTCGACCCTGCGTGGCGGAACTCCCACGCGGTCGGCTCCGATCTCCGGGCCGTCGCGAACGACCTCAAGACCCGCACCGACGGCGACCTCGTCGTCTTCGGCTCCGGGACCCTGGTCCGTGCGCTCGCCGAACACGACCTCGTCGAGGAGTACCGACTGCTGCTCTTCCCGATCGTGCTCGGCGCCGGAAAGCGGATGTTCGACGAGCGGGCACGTCTCGCCACGTTCGCGCTCAGCAACCACGTCACGACCGCGTCCGGCGTGGTCGTCCTGACCTACACCCGGAACCAGGCCCCGTAGCCTTCACCCGTCGCCCACCCGGCACCCGACGATCCCGCTGCCGATCGGCTGCCCGGACGAACAGCTGCGACCTGTCGGCGTCGGTCGCACCGACCGCGACGCCCTCGGCTCAGGAGGTCGTCATCCCGGCGTGCGTCGACGTCGAGGATGCACGGCGTGGAACAGCACGTCCGGCGGCACCCGCGAACGCGCACACCCGCGCATCGGCCCGCCAGCCTTACGTTGTAAGTCGAAAAGTGTAGCGTCGTCACCATGAACGACATGCGCAACGCCAACATCGTCCTGCGGCGCATCGCCGCGATGTTCTTCGCGGCCTGCGGCTTCGGCGCCGCCGCGATGGCCACGGTGACGATCGTCTTCTTCGCCACGAAACCCTGAGCGGAGCGCCCGGGGGCGGCCGGCGTCCCCCCCCACCCCCCCGTCGAGGACGCGCGAATGCGCCAGACGAGCGGGAGGGCGCATCCGATCGGGGTCGACTTACGTTGTAAGAGCAGGACCGACGGACGACGCATCGTGCGTCACGCGGTCCGCTCACCCATGCGCTGCACGCCGCCCATCGACGCTCCGGGACCCGCCAACGCCGGGAGCGGGCGGTCCATCACCCGTGCGCGGCGGAACGGCGTGGCCGGCCGCACCGACACGGCGCGACGGCCGTCCGACGGTCCGCCGCGACCAGGTCCGTGTTCCGGACCTGCGTCTCGCACCCCGGGAGCACTCATCACGACGAAGGAGTCCGCATGACGGACGTCACCAACCACCTGTACGAGACCATCGACCGGCAGAGCGCCGACCAGCCCGCGGCGACGCGTCGCAACCTGGTCAAGGGGACCGCCGTCGCGCTGGGCTCCCTCGGGCTGATGGGCCTCGCGACCGGTACGGCCGACGCGAAGGTCAACACGGCCGACGCGAACCAGGCGGAGAACATCGCGGCCGTCGCCGCGACGGCTGAGATCCTCGCCACGATCGTCAACACGGTCGGCGCCGAGAAGCTGAAGGACAAGCTGGACCCGGTGACCCTGCGCAACGTGCAGGCCGCCGCCCAGCAGGAGAAGAACCACTACGAGGTCCTGACCTCGGCCGCCGTCGGCGGCAAGGCCGTCACCGACACGATCTACGTGCCCGACGAGGTCTTCGCCTCCCCGGAGAACCTGCTCAAG
>NZ_JAURWA010000040.1 GCF_030655195.1 Patulibacter sp.
CGCGACGCAGAGCGCGCCGGCCAGCTCGTCCGCGGCCAGCTCCCACGGAGCGCCCGGTGGCCGGGCGGCCACCACCACCGCGGCACCCAGGAGCAGCGCGTTGCGCGCCACGGCCCGGCCGGCCGGTGCGTCGCCCGACCCGCCGAAGCACGAGCACGACGCCGCGGCCTCCGGCGCCCGGCGGGCCGCGACGCGCAGGGCCACGGTGAACGTCGCGAGCACCGCCCCGGCGAGGACGGCCACCGGACGCGTCGCGGCGCCCGAGAGGAGGACGAGACCGAGCGCGAGCTCGACGAGCGCCAGGCCACGGGTCAGCGCGAAGGCGGGGACGGCGGGCGAGACGGCCTGGCGCAGGAGCACGACCATCCCGGCGGGGTCCCGCAGCTTGGCCGTCCCGGAGGCGAGGAAGACGCCGGCGAGCAGCAGCATCAGGGCCGCGGGCATGCGCCGACGATAGCGGCCGTCCGGCCGGAGCCCGGTGGTCGGGGCGGCCCCGCCCCGCGCCCGCCCCCGGTGGGCCGCGCGTGCGGTGCACCCCCGCGGCTACAGTCCCCGACGATGTCGTCGCCCGGTGATCGCTCCGGCCCCTCGTCCCCCGAGGAGCCGCCGACGCCCCCGACGGACGCCGACGCGGCGCCCGTCGCCGAGGGCCCGGACCGCCCCCCGAGCCGGTCAGGGCGCCTGTCCGCGCCCGCGCGCCCCTGGCTGATCGCCCTGGCGTTCGTCGTCCTCGGCGGCCTGGTCCTGCGCCTCTGGGGCATCCGCTGGGGCCTGCCGTACGCCTACAACCTCGACGAGCGCTCGCACTTCGTCCCGCGGGCCGTCGCGTACTTCCGCGAGTCCTCGCTGGACCCCGACTACCAGCTCAACCCCTCCGGGCTGACGCAGTGGATCGCCGCGGCGCTCTGGATCTTCAAGGGCGGCAGCGACGGCGTCGTCCGGGCGTGGAACACGGACCCCGGCGCGATCTGGACGATCGCCCGCGTCTCCTCCGCGGTGCTGTCGACCGCCGCGATCGCGCTGATGTACGCCGCGGGCTCCCGGCTCTTCGACCGGCGCGTCGGCCTGCTCTCCGCGGCGATCCTCGCCTTCGCCTTCCTGCCGGCGCACTACGGCCACCTCGCCCTGAACGACGGCCCGTCGCTGGCCGCCACGGCGCTCGCGCTGTTCGCGATCGCGGGGATCGTCCGGTACGGCCGGCGGCGCGACTACGTGCTCGCCGGCGCGGCGATCGGGCTGGGCTTCGGCGTGAAGTACAACACCGCCTTCATCGGGCTCCCGCTGCTGACCGCGGCCGCGATCCACGCGCTCGGCGTGCGGATCGGCGACCTGCGCCCCGGCGCCCGCGGCGCGTACGCCCCGGCCGAGCCGAAGGCCGTCCGCCGGGCCGCCTCCGGTGCGGCCGGCGGTGCGACCCGGGCGGACGCCACGGCGACGACCGCTGCGGACACCGACGCCCGCGACGCCGCCGCGGGCGACGGTGCGCCCGGGACGGGCCACCGGGCGACCGGCCGCCTCCCCCACTGGCGCCCCGCCGTCGTCGGCCTCGTCCTCGCGGGCGTGGTCGGCGTCGTCTGCTTCTTCCTGATGGACCCCTACGCCGTGCTGCGGCCCGGGTTCTTCCGCTCCGAGGTCGAGCACCTCTCGGACTACACGAAGGGCGGTCTGCTGCTGGGCGAGACGCAGCGCTCCGGCTACCGCTACTACGCGTGGTCGCTGACCTGGGGCTTCGGCGTCGCGCCGCTGCTCCTGTGCGTCGTCGGCGGGGTCCGCACGCTGCTGCGCGACCGCTGGCAGTTCCTGCTGCTGGTGCCCGCGCCGCTGATCTTCCTGCTCTACGTCGGCTCGCAGGGCCGGTACTTCGCCCGCTACGGCATGCCGATCTACCCGGTGCTGGCGATCCTCGCCGCCGCCGGCGCCGTCTGGCTCGGCGCGCTCGTGCTCGACCGCCTGCGGGCCTCGGGGCGGCTGCGCACCGCGCTGGCCGGCGTCGCGGTGCTGGCCGTCCTGGCCCAGGGCCTCGTCCTCGTGGTCCACAACGACGTCGTCCTCACGCGCGAGGACACGCGGTCCCAGGCGCGCGACTGGATGGTGGAGAACATCCCCGCCCGCACGACGATCGTGGTCGAGCCGATGGTCCCGCGCGAGTGGTACGCCGACGGTGCCGTGGTCAAGGACGGCTCCCGCGCCGGGTACCGCTGGGAGCGCCTGACGCGCACCGGCGCGGACAAGCGGGCGCTGATCCGGAAGTACCCGAGGCTCGAGAGCAGGATCAAGCGCTCGGCCGACTTCGCCAACTACGGCTTCACGGTCTTCCCGGGGATGCTCGACTTCTACCGCGAGAAGGGTGCCTGCTGGATCGTCTCCGGGTCGCTGCAGACCGGGCGCGTGTTCAACAACCCGGGGCGCGTCCCCGACGCGATCCGGTACTACCGCGCCCTCGAGCGCCAGTCGGACCTGGCCTTCGAGTCCCGGCCGTTCGACGGTCCGGGCTCGAAGCACTACTTCCAGTACGACATGGCCTTCAACTTCGGTCAGCTGCGCTACGAGCGCCCGGGCCCGTCGATCCGCGTCTACCGGCTGAAGGACTGCACCCCGAAGGTCGTCCCGGTGCAGCGCGACCGCACGCGCTGACCCGGAACGGCCGGGTGGTCGCGGCGGCCCGGTGACGCAGGTCGGTGCCGCGGGGCGGCACGTCGCTGCGTCGGTGGTGGACGGCGGCCCGGTGACGCAGGCTCGTGCCGTCCGGCGGCACCTTCCTGCGTCGGTCGCGCGTGCGGGCGGCGCCGCGCCGCCCGCCCATCGACCGCCGCGAGCCCCTCAGAGCCGCCGCAACCCCCTCAGAGGTAGACGGACCCGAGGAACAGCGCGACCCAGGCGATGCCGATGACCCGCAGGCCCGGGTCGCGGATCACGAGCTCCTCCGGCGCGCCGCCCTTGCCCTGGTCGACCAGGAGCGCGTAGCGCATGATCCCCATCACGAACGGCACGATCGACAGGCCCCACCAGGGGATGTCGCTGGTGCGCGGGTGCTCGAACGCCCACAGGCAGTAGGTCAGGATCGTCACCGACGCGGCCATCGTGACGACGAAGCGCAGGTACTCGACGGTGTACTGGGTGAGCGCCTTGCGGGTGGCCCCGCCCTCGCCGACGTGCAGCAGCTCGCCGTGCCGCTTGCCGGCGACCATGAACAGCGACCCGAAGCACGTGACGGCGAGGAACCACTGCGACAGCGCGATGTCGACGGCCACGCCGCCCGAGATCGCCCGCACCGCGAAGCCCGTCGCCACGACGACGATGTCGAGGATCGCCGTGTGCTTCAGGCGGAAGGTGTAGGCGATCGTCAACGCCTTGTAGGCGGTCAGGAGCAGGCCCAGCTGCCAGGAGATCGCGTAGGCGAGACCCAGGCCGAGGACCAGAAGCCCGACGACCGCGACCAGGGCGATCGGCACCGGGACGACGCCCGAGGCGATCGGCCGCTGACGCTTGGTCGGATGGGCGCGGTCCGCCTCGACGTCGCCGACGTCGTTGAGGATGTAGGTCGCGCTCGAGACGAGGCAGAACGCGACGAAGCAGAGCAGCGCCTTGAGGATGACGTCGGCGTCGCCGAGCCCCGCGCCGGCGGCCGGTGCCGCGAAGACCAGGACGTTCTTGACGTACTGCTTCGGCCGGCCGGTGCGGACGAGACCCCGCGCGATCGAGCCGACCGTCCGGGGCTCGGGCGGCGGGACGGTCTCGGGGATCGCGAGCGACGGCCCGGGATCGGCGGCGGGGTCGGGCTCGCCCGACGGCGGGGGCACGTCGGTCAGGGACCCTGGGAGTTCGCCGGACACGCGCCCCAGTCTGCCGGATCGGGGTGCGGGCCACCACGCGGTGGCGCGGCGGCGATGGCCCGGGACGCGAGACCGGCGCGCGGACCGCCCGCCGCAGGCCGTACGCTCTGCGCGGCCCATGAGCACCCCCGCGGAGACCCCGACCCCCGAGCGCACCAAGTTCCAGCAGTGGCTCGTCGACCTGCCGCTGACGCCGAACCAGATCTCGTTCGCCGGGCTGATCGGCAACCTCGTCGCCGCGGTGCTCGTCTGGCAGGAGCACTTCGTCCTCGGCGGCGTCGCGTTCATCCTCGGCTCCGTGATGGACACCCTCGACGGCCGCTACTCGCGGATGTCGGGCAAGGGCACGACCTTCGGCGCCTTCCTCGACTCGACGCTGGACCGCATCGAGGAGGGCATCGTCCTCACCGCCGTGGTGATGGTCTACGCCAAGAACGGCGACGACATCAACGCCGGCATCGCCGCCCTGGCGGCCGTCTCGTCGCTCCTGGTCTCCTACACCCGCGCCCGCGCCGAGGGCCTCGGACTCGACGGCAAGGCGGGCTTCGGCTCGCGCGCGGTCCGCGTGGTCATCCTCGCCATCGGCCTCGTCCTCGCCGAGGGCGAGCTGGTCGACGGGCTGAACCTGCTCGACGTGTCGATCTGGGTCCTCGCCGCCCTGGGCGTCTTCACGACGCTCCAGCGGATGCTGCACGTGCGCGCGCAGCTGAACGCCCCGCGCGACTGACCGCCCGGACGGGCCGATCGGCCCGCGCCGCTGACCGCGGGTCAACATCAGCGAAGATTTATGTTCCGGACCGCTCGTTGACCGCCGGTCGGCAAGGGAGCGGCCGCCGCGCGATCACGACGCCCGCGAGTCCCCAGTCGCCACCGGGGTTTCCGTGCTGACCGTCGGTCGGCAGCGACGCGCGGGGCGCAGGCCCGTCCCGCTGACCGCCGGTCGGCAAGAGCCCCCGACGGGCGCCACGCGCGACCCCACGACCGCTCCGGACCTGCAACCATCGAGGCACAGCCCTGGTGCGTCACCCGTGTGACGCACCCGCGGGGCGGGCCGGACGCACCCCTCGGGGTTGTAACCGGCCCCCGCCGCTGGGGTTCATGGCTCTGGACCTCCCGCCGGCGGGATGGCCGACCAGCCCGCGGAGCGCGACGCTCCAGGGCACCGAGCCCCATCAGCCGCCGGCCCTCAACGAGAACCTAGGACCACCGTGAGCACGAGCACCACCAACGGGACCGCCTTGTCCAACGACACCGAGCGCTACCAGCGCGACAAGGTGCGCGTCGCGATCATCGGCGTCGGCAACTGCGCCAACTCGTTCATCCAGGGCGTCGAGTTCTACAAGAACGCCGACGCCACGCAGAACGTTCCGGGCCTGATGCACGTCGACCTGGGCGGCTACCACGTCAACGACATCGAGTTCACCGCCGCGTTCGACATCAACGAGACGAAGGTCGGCAAGGACCTCTCCGAGGCCATGTGGGCCTACCCGAACGACACGATCAAGTTCGCGGACGTCCCGAAGACCGGCGTCACCGTCCACCGCGGCATGACGCACGACGGCCTGGGCAAGTACCTGAAGCAGAAGATCACGAAGGCCGAGGGCGAGACGGCCGACATCGTCAAGATCCTCAAAGACACGAAGACGGACGTCGTCGTCTCCTACCTGCCGGTCGGGTCCGAGCAGGCGACCAAGTGGTACGTCGAGCAGGTCCTCGAGGCCGGGTGCGGCTTCGTCAACTGCATCCCCGTCTTCATCGCCCGCGAGGACTACTGGGACAAGCGCTTCGAGGAGAAGGGCCTCCCGATCATCGGCGACGACATCAAGTCGCAGGTCGGCGCCACGATCGTCCACCGCTCGCTCGCCCGCCTCTTCCACGAGCGCGGCGTCGTGCTGCAGAACACCTCGCAGCTGAACGTCGGCGGCAACATGGACTTCTTCAACATGCTCGAGCGCGAGCGCCTCGAGTCCAAGAAGATCTCGAAGACCAACGCCGTGACCTCGGTCGCCGGCGTCGAGATGAAGCCCGAGAACGTGCACGTCGGCCCGTCGGACTACGTGCCGTGGCTGACGGACCGCAAGTGGGCGCACATCCGCCTCGAGGGCAAGGCCTTCGGCGAGGTGCCGCTGACGGTCGAGCTCAAGCTCGAGGTCTGGGACTCGCCGAACTCCGCCGGCGTGATCATCGACGCCGCCCGCCTCGTGAAGCTCGCGCTGAACAACGGCATCTCCGGTCAGCTCGACGGCCCGTCCTCGTACCTCATGAAGTCGCCGCACAACCAGCGGCCCGACGACATCGCGCGCCTGGACACCGACGCGTTCATCGAGGAGAACAAGGGCAAGGACGCGGGCGTCGCGCAGGCCGCCAAGGCCGCCGCCGCGCCGAGCAACTAGCTCCCTCGGCGGGCCCCGGCCACGGGACCCGCCCGTCCGGCTCCGCGCCGGGCACCGCAGGAACGACGAAGGCCCCGGAGCGCGCTCCGGGGCCTTCGTCGTCCTCGGGGCCGCGCGACAGCGGCCCGCCCGTGGGGTCCGCCCCACGGGGCGGGGCGGCTCACCCCTTCGCGGCCGCCTTCTTCGCCTTCTTCGGCGCCTTGTAGGCGATGCGCTTCCACTTGGACCTGTTGCCGGCGACGTCGACGGCGCGGACCCAGCGGGCGTTCTTCGGCTTGACCTTGAACGAGCGGGTCTTCGCCAGCTTCAGGGTCCTGGCGCCCGTCGTGCTCTGGTTCCTGGCGTACTGGATCGTGCTGACGCCCGAGCCGCTGTCGGTCGCCGCGACCTTCGCCGTGGCGGTCCTCGCCGTCGTCCTGGCGTTGATCGTCGCGGTGGTCACCGTCGGCGCGGTGGTGTCGAGCAGGATGTCGTCGGTGAACGTCTGGTTCCCGTCGATCAGCGCGCCGACGAAGCGGACGTAGACGACCCGCGCCCGGCGTTCGCTCCCGCGGGCGTCGAGCGTCCACGCGTAGGTGTCGTTCGCGGCCACGGCGACCTGGGAGGAGGTGTCGAAGGAGCCGTCGTTGCTGATGACGACCGCGGTCGCACCGAGGGGCTCGCGGATCCGCAGCGAGACCGACGCGGTGTTCGTGGCCTCGGCGCCGCCGTTGATCGTCACGCCGACCCGCGTCGACGGGGTGGCCGGCGCGGCGGTCACGGCGACGCCGTCGCTCACGGCCGTGGCGGAGCCACCGGCGTTCGTGGCGGTGACGGCGAAGCTGATCGTCCTGCCCGCGTCCGCCGCGACCAGCGCGTAGGTGGTGCCGGTGGCGCCCGTGATCGCGGCCCCGTCGCGGCGCCACTGGTACGCGTAGCCCGTCGGGGTGTTGCTGAACGACCCCTGGGTGCCGGTCAGCGTGTTGCCCACGACCGTGGTGCCCTGGATGCCGGGACGCGCGGTGTTGACGGGCGCCGCCACCGGGGTGGTCGGCGTGGTCGGTGTCGTCGGCGCGGCCGCCGGGGTGACGGCCGCGCTGGTGGCGGAGCTCGAGCCGGCGCCGTTCGTGCCCGTCACGACACAGGTGATCGGCTGGCCGGCGTCGGCCGCCACGAGGGCGTACGAGGCGCCGGTGGCGACCGGCGTCCCGCCGCGGCGCCAGGCGTAGGTGAACGAGGGGGTGCCGGTCCAGGTGCCGGGGGCGCAGGTCAGGGTCTGTCCGACCGTGGCCGTCCCGGAGATCGTCGGGACCGCCGTGTTGGTCGGCGTCTGGGTCGCCGGGCCCCCGGAGGTCCCGGTCGCGGCCGCCGTCCAGATCGTCGAGCCGAACGACGTCAGCCGCTGGACCCGCGAGTTCCCGGAGTCGGCGATGAACAGATTGCCCGCCTTGTCGGTCCCGTCCTGGCCGGCGACGTCGAACGCCTGCACGTCGGTGACGAGCCCGGGCGAGCTGCCCGAGCCCGCGAGGTAGCGGAACTGGTTCCCGTCAGAGCCGTAGAGGCGGATGCCCTGGTTCGTCGTGTCGCCCACCGCGAGCACGCCGAACTCGTCGATGAAGAGGTCCGACGGGGTGTAGTCGTAGCTCCGCAGCGCGTCCGGGCCGACGCCGAGGTCGGTCGGGGCGTACGACGCGACGGCCCTCGCGTCGGGCAGGGCGACGTACACGGCCCGCGTGTTCGTGGGGCCCGTGAGATACCGCGGGGACGCGATCCGCCCGGGGCGGGAGGTCGTCGTCGCGGTCTGCGTCACCGCGAGCGTCGACGGGTTGAGCTTCAGGACCTGGTTCGCGCACGGGTGGGCGACGTAGATCGCGACCGGGTCCGTGGAGGCGGCGCCGTCGACACGGACGTCGATGCCGCCGTACTTCGTGGCGTCGGGGGTCCCGTTCGTGCAGGCCGGCAGCTGCGTCCCGCGGACGAACTGCCCGCCCCGCGTGAACTCCTGGACGCGACGGTTGGTGTCCAGGACCCAGACGTGACCGTCGGCGCCCGCGGCGACCGCGACGCCGACCGCTCCGCCGAGCTGCCCCTCACCCGTGCCGGGCGAGCCCCAGGACGACAGCGCCGTCGTCGACCCGTCGACCGCGATGCGCTGGATGCCGCCCGTCAGCGGGTAGCCGACGTACGAGGTGCCGTCGGAGCCGGTGCCGATCGCCGATGGCCCGACCGCCAGGGCCGCGGGAGCGGCGAGCAGCAGGCCGAGGAGGGCCAGTGGGACGGCGAGGAGTCGTCGTGACATCGGGGGGTCCTTGATCGGGGGTTCCGGCCCGATCGAGGGTGCCTGACCGGGGTAGGGGCACGCCGCTTGCGCCGCGCGCCTGCCGACCTTACGACGTACCCGTTGCGCCAAGCAACGACGCACCGGGGTGAGATCCACGTCGCCCGGGGTGATCGCGGAACGTCAGCCCCCGACCGGCGATCGGGGCGGCCTCCCCCGGGCCCGCTCCTCCGCGTCGAGCCCCGGGCCGTGCCCCGGCGGCCGGCCGAGGTGCTGCGCCGAACCTGCCCCGGCGACCGGCCTGCGCGCGCCGCCGACCGCGCCCCGGCGGCCGGCGTGGGCGCGCCCTCGGCTACTTGCCGCCGACGTGGTAGAGGTAGAGCCCGCCGCGCGAGCAGGAGAACGCGAGGTAGTTGTACCGCGTGCTCACCCCGACGTCGGTGACGTCGCCCTGACCTGCCGGGCACTGCCCCTGGGGCACGTCGTACCCGCCGGTCTTGCCCGAGTCGAGCACCTGCACGATGAGGCAGGCGTTGGGCCCGTTGCCGAACGCGGTCGCGCTGCCGCCGCCGTTGATCGAGGTCGACGTCGCGGTGCGCCCGACGGCCTTCAGGCCCTTGGCCGACCGCGAGGCGATGATGCCGAACTTGTAGGCCGTCCCCCCGCGGTGGAACGAGACCGCCCGCACGAGCCCCTGCTGGCGCCCGCCACCCGGGAACCCGCCGTCGGCCTGCGGGTCGCTGCCCTCGGTGACCTTCTTGCGCTTGCCCTTGGCGGTGATCGTGTAGATGGAGCCGTTCTGGCCGTAGGCCGCCTGGGCACCGTTCAGCGTCGTGGTCGGCGTGTTGAAGCCCGAGCCCGAGGCGAGCTTCTTGGCCTTGCCGCCCTTGACCACGAAGATGCCCTTGTCGGTCGTGACGTAGAGGACCTTCGAGTCGCCGGAGATACCGACGCCCGTCGCCGTCTCGGGGACGTTCAGGCGCTTGATCCCGCCGCCCCCGGCGTTCGCGACGTAGGCGGAGACGCCGGTCGGGTTGCCGCCCGGCAGGTTCGTCGCCTTCGAGAGGAACGCCATCTTGGACGGGCCCTTGGCCGCGTCGCCCTTCCCGGTGAAGCCCGACATCGACGGATGCCAGGAGTCGCCGTTGGCCGGGCCGCCCGTGCCGGCGGAGATCACCGTCGTGCCGCCCCGGAGCCACGGCCCGCCGTCGTTGGCGATCTGCCCGATGCGGGTCGAGACGAGGACGTTCTTGATGCCGGGCTGCGTGCCCGCGACGTTCGTGCCGGTGGACACGAACGCCAGGCGCTTGTTCTTGCGCCCGTCGAGCGAGAACTCGGGCTCGGTGATCTCGCCGCTCCCGGCGATCGTCTGCAGGTTCTGGCCGTACTTGCCGACCCACCCGTCGCTGACGTAGTTCGTCGCGCAGGACCCCGCGCGGGTGGTGGCCTGCTCGCCGGTCGCGGCGGAGGATGACGCGGCGGTGACGCCGGAGACGGTGATGAGCGCCCCGGCGCCCACCGTGGCGGCCGCGACGCCGAGGCGGCGACCGAGGCCTGAAGTGCTGTGTGCCGACATGCGCACGAGGGTAACGGCCTTCGCGGTTCCGTGCGCCAATTCTGCCCTCCCACCATCGGGGGAGCCTTGGGGCACCGATCGGCGTAGGCGCCTCGCCTGCGGTGACGACGCGCTCCCCGCCGGGCGACGACCGCGCCGGGAGACCGCGCCCGCGTCGCGTCCCCGGTCGGCCGCGGCCCCGTCGTGCACCGCCCGCGCGAGCGGTGCACGACGCGACCCCTGGCCTATGCTCCGGGGGTGTCCGCAGCCGAATCGCTGGCGATCGCCCAGGTCACGCCGTACCCGCTGGAGGCCGACCACCCGGTCACCGCGCACGTCCTGCGCCTGGCGGACGAGCTCAGCGCGCTCGGCCACCGCGTCGTCGTCCTGACCGCGTCGCGGGACCACGCCCGCGTCGCCGAGACCCGACGCCGGCTGAAGTCGGAGGCCGCGCTGCTCCTGCCCGAGGCCGGGGCGGATCCCGTCGTCCTCACGGTGGGCGAGGCGCTCCCCGCCATCCCCGGCGTCGATCGTGCGCCCGCCCTGGCGGTCGACGCCGCGCGGACCGTCGACGACGCCCTCTCGCAGATCCCCTTCGACCTCGTCCACGTCCACGAGCCGTTCGGCCCGTCGGTCTGCAGCGCCGCGCTGCGGCACAGCCGGGCGCTGAACGTCGGCACCTTCCACCTCCCCGCCGAGCGCTTCATCGCGGGGATGGGCGCGGGGGCCTCGGGCTCCGGGGGCGGCAGCGACCTGCTCCGCAAGCGCTCCGGCCGGCTGCTCGGGCGGCTCGACGACCGGCTGGCGACGAGTGCCGCGACCGCCGCGCTCGTCGCCCGCTCGTTCCCGATCGGCCGCGGCTACGCCCCGCGCGTCCCCCCGCCCCCCTACGCCGGCCTGGCCGCCGACGAGGTCCCCGACGGCGTCGCGCTCCCGGGCACGAGCGCCCCGGACGACGCGGAGGGCCACGACCCGGCGGACCGCGACGCGCCGGGTGCGCCCGGTACCGACGCCCCGGCGGCCGCCCCGTCGACCGCCCTCGCGGCCCGACGCCCCGTCCACATCGTGCTGCCGCTGGACGAGGAGCGTGCCGCGCGCCGCACGGCGATGCGGGCCCTCCGTCGCCTGGGAACCGACCTGGACTGGCGCGCCACCGTGGTCGTGGCCGACGACGACGTCGTGCCCGTCGGCGCCGGCAACCTCGGGGCCGGCGTCCGGGACCGCGTCGCGTTCGTGCCCTCCCCCGTCCTGCCCGCGGACGCCGACGTCGTGGTCCTGGCGTCCTCGGGGACCCGGCCCGCGCCCCACGTCCTCGTCGAGGCGCTCCAGAACGGCACGGTGCCGGTGGCCAGCCGGATCGACGTCCACGACGAGCTGACCGACGGCGGCGTGCGCGGCCCGCTGTTCGAGCCCGGCGACGTCGACGTGCTCGTGCAGCAGCTCGAGCGGCTGATCGAGCGCCCCGAGGCGCTGGCGCGGTTCCGCGACGCGGCCCGCGAGGACCCGCTGACGGAGCCGGACTGGGACGCCTACACCGCGTGGGTGGTCGACCGCTACGACGCGCTCCTCGCCCGCCGTCACGACCGCGGCCGCTTCGACCCCGCCGTCGTCGCCCGGCTCCGCGAGCGGCCGCTGATCGACGTCGACCTGCACATGCACACGGACCACTCCGGCGACTGCGCCACGCCGGTCGAGGTGCTGCTGGACGCCGCGCGCAAACAGGGCCTCGGCGCGATCGCCGTGACGGACCACAACGAGGTCTCCGGCGCCCACGAGGCCGCCCTGAAGGCCGCGGAGTACGGCGTGAAGATCATCATCGGCGAGGAGGTCAAGACCGCCGACCAGGGCGAGGTCATCGGCCTCTTCATCGACGAGAAGATCCCCAAGGGCGTGACCCTGCAGGAGGCGATCGCCGACATCCGGCGGCAGGGTGGCCTGGTCTACGTGCCGCACCCGTTCGACCGCATGCACTCCGTGCCCGACTACGAGCACATGCTCGACATCGTCCACGAGATCGACGCGGTCGAGGTCTTCAACCCGCGCGTGGCGATCGCCTCGTTCAACGAGGAGGCCGCCCGGTTCGCCGCGAAGTACCGGATGGTCGCCGGCGCGGGATCCGACAGCCACGTCGCCCAGGGCCTGGGGTCGGTGCGCCTGCGGATGCGCGACTTCGACGGGCCCGAGGAGTTCCTCGCCTCGCTCGCCGACGCGGAGATCCGCACGAAGTCCGGGACGCTCGTCTACGTCCAGGCGCTGAAGTTCCTCGAGACCGTCGCCACCCCGGCGCCGGCCCGGCGGCTGGTCCGCGAGCGGCGCGTGCGCCGCGCCACGCGCGGCTGACCGGGTGCGGAGACGCCCGCCTCCGCCGTGGGCGCTGACCGCGCTGGCGGCGCTCGTCTACGCGCTGTCCGCCCCGCCGACGACCGACCTCGCCGCCCAGTCCCACCGGGTGGCCGTCGCCCGCGACGGCGTCTGGCTGTTCGACCTCTCCTGGTTCGGCGGCCACCACCTGCCCGGCTACAGCGTGCTGATGCCGCTCCTGGGCCTGGTGCTGGGGCCGGCCGTGATCACGGCGCTGGCGGCGGTCGCGGCGGCGTGGGCCTTCGACCGGCTCGCGAGGTCGACCTGGCCGGGCCGCGGCGGCACCGTCGCCGCCTGGTGGTTCGCCGCGGGCGTCGGCGGGCTGCAGTTCACGGGCCGGACGACCTTCGTCCTGGGGACCGCGGTGGCGCTCGGGACGCTCCTCGTCGCGCGTCGGCGGGCGGACGCGGGCGCCGGAACGCCGACGGACGCGGCCGCCGGCGGCTGGCACGATCCGGCGCCGCCGGACCTCACCTCGCACCGAGCCACCTCGACCCGCCGCGCCGTCGTCGGCGCGATCGGGGCCGCCCTCACCGCGCTGGCCAGCCCCGTCGCAGCGCTGTTCCTGGCGATGGTCGCCGGCGCGTGGTGGCTCGGAGGCCTGCGCCGGAGCGGCGGCGACGGACGGGACCCGATCGTCCCCCTGGTCGTCGCGGTCGCCGCGCTGGGCGCCGCGGCCGTCCTCTCCGCCGCCTTCCCGACCGGCGGTTCCGAGCCGTTCGTCGCCTCGGCGCTGTGGCCGGCGGTCGTGGTGCTCGCGGTCGTGCTCGTCGTCCTGCCTCGCGAGCACCGGACCCTGCGCATCGGGGTGGCGCTGTACCTCGTCGGCGTGCTGCTGGCGGGGGCGCTGCCCACGCCGATGGGCGGCAACGCCACGCGCCTGGCCGCGCTGGCCGGCGGGCCGGTGGTCGCCGCCGCGCTCTGGGGTCGTCGCCCGCTCGCCCTCGCGCTCCTGGCCCTGCCGCTGCTGTGGTGGCAGTGGTACCCGCCGGTCCGCGACGCGACCCAGGCCTGGGGCGACCGCAGCGCCCGCGCGTCCTATTGGGCGCCCGTGCAGGCCGACCTCGCCCGGCGGGTCGCCGCGTCGCCGGGCCGCGTCGAGGTCGTCCCGACCGCCCGTCGCGGCGAGGCGCGCTGGATCACCCCGGCGGTCCCGCTCGCGCGCGGATGGATCCGGCAGCTCGACCGCGACCGGTCGCCGCTCTTCTACGACGACCTGGACGGCCCGCCGACCGCGAGGTCCTACGGCGCATGGCTGCGCGACGAGGCCGTCTCGTGGGTGGTCCTGACCGACGCGACGCTCGACGGCGCGTCGGAGGACGAGGCCGCGCTCCTGCGGGGCGGGCGCGTGCCGGGGCTCGTCCGCGCCGGGGGCGGCCCGCACTGGACCGTGTGGCGCGTGGTCCGCCCGACGGCCCTGGCGACCTGGGCCGCCGGGGACGCCGGCGACGCCGGGGCGGGGGCCGTCGGAGCACCGCGCGTCGTCCGGACCGGCCCCGGATCCATGACCGTCGACGTTCCCCGATCGGGTCTCGTGGACCTGCGGATCCGGTGGAGCCCGTACCTGCGCGCCAGGGGCGGGGACGCGTGCCTGACCCGCGGCCGGGGCGGCTGGACGCTCATGCGGGTCGCGGGACGCGATACGGTTGCGGTGGACGCCGCACCCGCGGCGCCGTGGCGCCGACCCGGCCCGGAGGACTGCGAGCCGTAGTCCCCGCGGAGGGATCCGTCGCCCGCGACCGGTCCCGCCAGATGCCAGCCTTCCTCACCCGCCCCCGCCGACTGCTGCCCAACGGGCCGATCGACGCGGTCCTCCAGCTGCTCGTCGTGGTCGTGGCGTACACGCTGTACCAGAACACCCGAGGGCTGATCAACGACCAGCTCGGCGCGAGCCAGGCGTTCGCCAACGCGGACTGGATCGTCTCGACGGAGCGCCTCCTGCACCTCGACATGGAGGGCGGCATCCAGTCGTTCGCGCGCAGCGTGCCGTACCTCTCCGACGCGTCGAGCCTGATGTACCTGAACGCCCAGTTCTCGGTGACGTTCGGGGCGATGATCTACATCTACCTCCGCCACAACGAGGCGTTCGGGTTCGTCCGCAACATGTTCATCGGTGCGTGGGCGCTGGCGCTCGTCGGCTACGTCCTGCTGCCGACGGCCCCGCCGCGCCTGGTGCCGGGCCTGGGCATCCACGACGCGGTCGCCGAGATGACGAAGGTCGACCCGGCGGACCAGACCTCGACGGTCTCCAAGCTCTTCAACCCGTACGCCGCGGTGCCGTCGATGCACGTCGGCTTCTCGCTGATGATCGGCATCCCGCTCGCGAAGCTCTCCAAGCACCGCGCCACGAAGGTCTTCTGGGGGCTCTATCCCCTCGTGGTCCTGTTCGTCGTGATGGCCACGGGCAACCACTTCTTCCTCGACGGCGTCTTCGGCGCGCTGGCGGTCGGGATCTCCGCCCTGGTCGCCCGCCGGCTCGGACAGCTGCGCCCCCACGCCTGGAAGTTCGGCACCCGCCGGCCGGTGCCGGAGGGCGCGGCCTCCTAGACGGGCCCGCGGGGCCCGCGGGCCGGTCCTCCGGGGCCGGGGCGCGGGCCAGGATCCTGCGCGCGATCCGCCGCCCGCCCGCGAACTCCTCCCCCGCGCGGCGTGCAGCACGACTTGCTGCATCCGGCAACGGGCGCTGCAACCGCGAGGACGCCGCGCCGCCGCGGGCAATCACCACGCCAGATGCCCGTGACCGACGACGAGATCCACGACAAGTACCTCGAGCGTGCGATCCTCGAGATCAACGCTCTCAACCACGACGTGCAGGACGCGCGTCCCGACGACGCGTCGGTGGCGGTGGTGGGCTCCGGTCATCCACAGGCCGACGTCCTGCTGCTGAAGCACCACGCCTCACGCGAGGAGATCGAGGAGGGCGTCGCGTTCTACGGCCGCTCCGGCGCGGCGGTGCTCAAGAGCTTCGGCCGCCTCGGCGTCGACCCGATGACGGTCTACGGCACGCTCTGCGACAAGTGGCCGAGCACCGACAGGGCGACCGACGCGCCGCAGGTCCTGCCCGCCGCGGCCTCGACGTTCCTGGCGGAGGAGATCGCGATCGTCCAGCCGCGGATGATCGTCGTGATGGGTGCCGACGCGCTCGAGGTCCTGAACGGCCTGGACCTGCCGATGACCGAGACCGTCCGCGACCAGCCCGGCGCGATCCAGCGGTTCACGCCGGCGTGCGAGGTGCTCGTGACCCCGGCGGTCGACGACGCGCTGGACGAGCTCGGCGCCAAGCAGGCGTTCTGGACGGCCTTCCGGGAGCTCGGCCAGTGGCACGACTCGCTGCCCCCGTACTAGCGGTCCTCGGCGCCCTCGCGGCGCTGCTGCTGCTGGCACCCGCGCTGCCCGAGCTCCAGCCGCCTCCGCGGGCGGCGCTCGTGGCGGCGGTGCCCCCGCTGGCCCTGATCGGGGCGCTCGCCTACGTCCTCGGTCCGCTCACGCGGATCCCCGTCGCGCTGGCGGCCCTGGCCGCGGCCGGCCTGCTGGCGACCGCCGCCGCGGCCGCGCTCGGGGCCCACGGCGCGGGCACCCTGCCCGAGACGCTGCTGGCGATCGCCCTGGGTCTGCTCTTCGCCCGCGTCTTCGACCTGGGCGCGTTCGTCCTCGGGCTGCCGCTCGTCATCGGCGTCGTCGACCTGGTCACGACCCTGCCCGCGGCGACGACCAAGACGTGGCCGATGCCCGTCTCCGCCGGCGACCCGCTGCTGCTCGAGCTGCCGTCGTGGAGCGCGCAGACCGCCGCCGGCGAGATCTCGATCGCCACGGTCCTCTTCCTCGCCGCCCTGCAGGGCTACGCGGTGCGCGAGCGCCTGCGGCCGGCCGGCGCGGCGGTCGGCATGACCGTCGGCCTGCTGCTGGCCTACCTGCTGGAGTGGCGCACCGATCGCGCGATGCCGTTCACGGCCTTCGTCGCCGGCGGCTTCCTCATCGCCTGCTCCGACGCGCTGCCCCGGTGGCTCCGAGGCGGCGGCATCGAACGGGGCTGACGGGCGGCGACGGACCGTGGGACGGGCCGACCAGCCGCGGCCCGCGACGCCGGCGCCCGACCGGTGCGGGCCGTCGAGCGCCCGCGCGCCCGCCGACCGTCAGTTGAAGGTCAGGACGATCTTGCCGAGCTTGCCGCCGCCGGTGAAGTGGTCGTACGCGGCCGCGGCGTCGTCGAGCGGGTAGGACGCCGCGACGGGGACCGTGATCGCGCCCCGGGCGACGAGCGGCAGGACCTCGCGCTCGATGCGCCGGGCGGCGGCGGCCTTCTCCTCGAGCGGGCGGGCACGGAGGGTCGAGGCCATGATCCGGCCGCGGGCGCTCATCAGGCCGAACAGGTTCACCTCGCCCTTCGCCCCGCCGCCGACGCCGATCACGACGATGCGGCCGCCCGTGGCCAGGCGGCGGACGTTCACGCCCAGGTTGGGGGCGCCCACGAGCTCGAGGACCACGTCGAACGGCCGGGCGTCGTGCTCCTGCGACTCGAGGAGCTCCGGGAAGACGACCTCGTCCGCACCGAGCGCCGCGACGCGGTTGTGCAGCTCCTGGTTGCGCACGGACGCCGTGACGTGGGCCCCCATCGCGTGCCCGAGCTGCACCCCGGCGGTGCCGACACCGCCGGCCGCGCCGTGGACGAGCAGGCGCTCACCCGGACGCAGCCCGGCCTGGGTGATGATCGCGTCGTGCGCGGTCGTGAAGACCTCCGAGAACCCACCGACCTGTGCCCAGTCCAGCCCGTGCGGCGCCGGGGTGATCTGGCGCTCGTGCACCTTCAGCAGCTCGGCCTGGCCGCCGCCGCCCGTGATGCCGGTGACGCGATCCCCGACCGCGAAGCGCTCCGCGGCGGGACCGAGCCCGACGACCTCGCCGGCGAACTCGAGGCCCGGGATGTCCTGGGGGTGGCCGGGCGGAGCGGGGTACTTCCCCGAGCGCTGCAGCACGTCGGCCCCGTTGAGCCCGGCCGCGCGGACGCGGACGAGGACCTCGCCGGGTCCGGGCTCGGGGTCGGGGTGCTCGGCGACGACGATCCCGCCGTCCTTGATCGTGGCGGCACGCATGGGACGCACGCTACCCGTCGGCGCGCGGGGGCCCGCGACGGAGGGAACGGACGCCCCGGACGTGGCGCGCCGCCGCTCGGTCCGACGTCCTTGCATGCTGCAACTCCGCTAGCCTGCACCGCGCATGGCCCCCAAGCGCCCCAGCGACCCGATCGACCACCTCCAGCTCGAGCTGGCGATCCTGGCCCGGCGCACCGAGCGGGTGCGCGTCGCCTCGCTCGACGTCGCGCGGTCGCCGCTGGACCGGTCGGGCTACCTGCTGCTCGCGCTGCTCGAGAGCCGCGGCGAGCAGACGATGAGCCAGCTGGCGCTGGCCTTCGACCTCGACGCCTCGACCGTGACCCGGCAGATCGCCCCGCTCGAGCGTCGCGGGTTCGTCGACCGGACGCGCTCGACCGAGGACCGCCGGGCGACGATCGTGGCGATCACCGACGCGGGCCGCAAGGAGCGCGAGCACGTGCGCCAAGCCCGCATCGAGTACCTCACGGGCCGCCTCTCGGACTGGGCCCCGGACGACGTCGCCACCCTCGCCGAGCTGATGGACCGGTTCAACCAGACGCTGGCCACGGCGAGCGGTGCGGACGGCTCGGCGCTCGAGACCCAGCAGCCGTAGGCAGGGCGGGACCGACCGGGGGATCGGCCCCCCGCCGCATCCCCGCCCGCCGCATCCCCGCCTGCGACGTCTCCGCCCGGCGCGTCCCGGGCACCCGGGGCGCGGGCCCGCCCCCTCAGGCCACGCGGTCGAGCACGGCGACGCACTCCACGTGGGGCGTCTGCGGGAACATGTCGACCGGGCGGACCTTGCGCAGCACGTAGCCGCCCTCGACGATCCGCTGGGCGTCGGGCGCCAGCGTCGTCGGGTTGCAGGAGACGTAGACGATCCGCTTCGGCGCGGCCTCGACGATCCGGCGGCAGACGCGCGGGCCGAGGCCGGCGCGGGGCGGATCGACGATCAGGACGTCCGGGCGGCCGGCCAGCTCGATCGCGTCGGGCAGACCGGTGCGGGCGTCCGAGGCGAGGAACTTGGCGTTGCGGATGTCGTTCAGGGCCGCGTTGGTCGCCGCGTCCTGGATCGACTCCTCGACGATCTCGACGCCGATGATCTCGCCGGCGTGCGAGGCGAGGGTCAGGCCGAGCGAGCCCGAGCCGCAGTAGAGGTCGAACACGCGCTCCCAGCCCTCGAGGCCGGCGTACTCGGCCGCGAGCTCGTAGAGGCGCTCGGCCATCACGGTGTTCGTCTGGAAGAAGCCCTCGGGCGAGATGCGCAGGCGCAGGCCGCGGATCTCCTCGTGGATGTACGCCCCGCCGGTGACGACGTCGGTGTCGCCGCCGTAGGTCGTCTCGCCGACCTGGGTCATCTGGGTCCAGAGCACGCCGGTGGGCGCCACGCTCATCGCCTCGTTCAGGTGCGTCGCCAGGCCCGCCACGTCGAACTCGCCGACGGACGTGACGATGCGGACCTGCAGCTCGCCCGTGCGCGTGCCCTCGCGGACGACGAGGTTGCGCAGGAGGCCCTGGTGGAGCTTGCGGTCGTACGCCGAGAGGCCCTGCTCCACGCACCAGGCGTGGACGAGGTTGCGGGCCTCGTTGCCGATCTCGGACGCCAGCAGGCAGTCGTCGATGTGGACGATGTCCTGCCACGAGCCCGCGGCGTGGAAGCCGAGCTTCAGGTTGCCCTCGCCGTCCTCGCCGAAGGAGTACTCGAGCTTGTTGCGGTAGCGCCACTGCTCGACGGACGGGACGATCGGCTCGATCTCGACGTCGGTGTGGCCGCCCAGGCGGCGCAGCGCGTCCTCGACCTGCCCGGCCTTGATCTCGAGCTGGCGCTCGTAGGGGAGCACCTGCCACGGCGCGCCGGGGTGGTCGGCGACGGCCGGGATGCGCTCCTCGGACGGCACGAGCAGCTCGTCGATGACGGCCTCGCCGTAGTCCTTCTTGCGCTTGGTGATCGTGCCGCGCACGACGTCGCCCGGGATGCCGCCGCGGACGAAGACGACCCAGCCGCCCTCGGTCCGCGCGATGCCGTTGCCGCCGTGGGCGAGCGTCTCGACCTTCAGCTCGAGCTGCTCGCCGCGGTGCGGGCGCGGCGGACGCTGCCGCTTGGGCTTCGTCACGCCGCCGTTCTCGCGCATCTCCTCGCGGGGGTCGACGGCGGGAGCACCGGCGGCCGTCGCGTCGGCGACGTCGTCGGGCGCCCCGGAGGCGTCGTCCACGCCGGCGTCGCCCTCGACGGTCGCGACGGCGGCCTCGTCGACCGTGCCGGTCTCCGGGGAGGACGTCGGTCCGGCCGGGCCGGCCTCGTCCGGGGCGGGGGACTCCGACGGGGCGTCCGCGGCGGCGGGGTCGTGGCGGGGCGTCTCGTCGGGCATCGATCAAGGGTCGCACGAACGCGCGCGGGCGGCCCGGAGCCGACGGCGTGGACGGCCCCGTTCCAATCCCGACCCGGGCCGTTGGCAATCGCGATGGACGTGCGCTATGTTCCTCCCGTGGTCGGAGAAGTTCGGGTAGCCGAACTCTTTCGAGGAGACCGCCCCGGGACCGTTCCCGGCGACCAACGCCATGAGGCCGCCCGTCCGCGAGGACCGGCGGTGGATGTCGGTCATCGGGAGCGGCGCCCGGGACGACCCCTGCTTCTCCGCGATCACGACGCGTCGCCGACCCCGGTGTGAGGGCCGGACGGCGACGAGGGAACCGGCCGACCCCGCGTGTTGAGGGACACGCGGGCGCGGGGACCGGACACCACGGTGTCCGGTCCCCGCGAGGCCCGGTGCTCCGGGGTCAGTCCGCCGCGGCCCCGCCGACCACCGTCTGCGCCTCGTCCTGCACGAGGACCGACGCGAGCAGCTCGTACGAGCGGATGCGGGCCGACAGGTCGGCGACGTTCATCGCGACCATCACCTCGTCCGCGCCCGACGCCTCGGCGAAGGCCGAGACCTGCTGGGCCGCGGCGTCCGCGTCGCCGACGGCCGAGAAGTGCAGCATCTGCTGCGCGTGCCGTCCGACGGGCGAGCGCAGGATCGCCTCGGTCTCGGCGCGGTCGCTGCGGTCGACGGAGCGACCCGACAGCGCGCGGGCCATCTTCTCCAGCGCCGTGGCGTGCAGCAGCTGCGCCTCGTCGTCGGTGTCGGCGGCGAAGACGTTCATGCTGGCGATCATGTACGGCTCCTCCAGCGCCTCGGAGGGCCGGAACTCGGCGCGGTAGAGCCTGGCCGCGTTCAGCAGCTCGGCGGGCGCGAAGTGCGACGCGAAGGCGTACGGCAGGCCGAGGTGGGCGGCCAGGCCGGCCCCGAACAGCGACGAGCCCAGGATGTAGAGCGGCACCTCGGTGCCCTCCCCCGGGATCGCCCGGACGGTCGCGCCGGGGCGGGCGGGGCCGAGCAGCCGCTGGAGCTCCTGGACGTCCTGCGGGAACCGCTCGGAGGCGTCGGGCGAGCGACGCATCGCCTGCACCGTCTCGAAGTCGGTGCCCGGCGCGCGGCCCAGGCCGAGGTCGACGCGGCCCGGGTAGAGCGTCGCGAGGGTGCCGTACTGCTCGGCGATCACCAGCGGCGAGTGGTTGGGCAGCATGACGCCGCCCGACCCGACGCGGATCCGCTCGGTGTGCGAGGCGATGAACCCGGCGAGCACCGCCGGCGTCGACGAGACGATGCTCGGCATGTTGTGGTGCTCCGAGAACCAGTAGCGCCCGTAGCCCCACCGCTCGGCGTGACGCGCCAGCTCCGCGCTGCCGAGCAGTGCGTCCCGCGGGGTCACGCCGCCCCCCGCCGTGGCCAGATCCAGTACCGACAACCGCACAGCCATACGAGCCTCCCTACCGGCCCGGGCGCACCCGGGCTCGACCCCGGGCGACTCCCGGGATCCTCCTTCGAGGCTACACCCGCGTCCCTCCGGGCCGGTGCGGACGGGGCCTCCCGCGCCCCGGACCGTGCTCAGGCGTCGAGCAGCCGGTCGACCGCCGCGAGCACCGTCTTGCGGTTCGCGTGGGCGACCTCGTGCTCGCGCACCGCGCGCAGCTCGTCGTCCGACAGCCCCGTGAGGCTCTTGCGCACGAGCACCGCGGTCAGCTCGTCGTAGCGCTCGATCGGCAGGGTGCGCTCACCACCGCCCTCGCGCTCGATCGGGATCGCGACGGCCTCCGGGAGCGCCGCGCCGGCGCCGGCCGTCCCACCCTTGCCGACGGTACGGCGACCGCGCTCGAGAAGGGCCTCGATCTCCTGACGGATCTCGTCGGTCTGCCTGCGGCTCGCCGCGACGATCGCGGCGGCCAGCTCGCTGGCGTCCTTGCGCGTCATGCGCCCGCGACGGACGGCGTCCTCCACCGTCTCCTGCACCCGCTCGCCGGTCTCCGCGACGCTGCGGGCCAGTGAGCGGCGCAGGGCCGTCAGCTGGGCGAGCAGCGCGTCGTCGCGCCCGTCGTCCCCGAGGCCTGGTGCGTCCTCCGGGGGACCCTGCTTCATCGCTGCACCGCGCCGAGGAGGTCCACTGTGGCCCGAGCCTACTCGACGGTCCCGGGCGCGTCGGCGAACGGTCCGGCGCGGAGGACCCACTCCAGCAGCGCCTTCTGCGCGTGACGCCGGTTCTCGGCCTGGTCCCAGATCCGCTGGCGGTCGCCGTAGAGGACCTCGGCCGAGATCTCCTCGCCCGGGTGCGCGGGCAGGCAGTGCAGCGCGATCGCCCCGGGGCCCGCGGCGTCGAGCAGCTCGTCGGTCACGCCGTAGTCCGCCAGGGCGACGCGCCGCTCGTCGCTGTCGGTGTCACCCATCGAGACCCAGACGTCGGCGTAGAGGCAGTCCGCCCCGGCGACGCCGGCCCGCGGGTCCTTCGACAGCTCGGCGGGCGTCTCGCCCGCGGCCAGCTGGTAGCCGTCGGGCGCCACGACGCTCACCCGCAGGCCGGCGATCGAGCCGACGAGCGCGAGCGACCGGGCGACGTTGTTGCCGTCGCCGACGTAGGCGAGGTGCAGGTCGTCGAGGCCACCGTCGTCCGACAGCCGGTGCGGGAACGCCTCCTGCAGGGTCAGCAGGTCGGCGAGCACCTGGCAGGGGTGGTGCCCGTCCGTGAGCAGGTTGACGACCGGGATCGTGCCCTCCGCCGCGAGCTCCTCGAGCAGCGCGTCCTCGTTCGTGCGGATGCCGACGGCGTGGACGTGGCGGGAGAGGATCCGCGCGGTGTCCTTGACCGACTCGCCGCGCGAGAGCTGCATCTCGTCGGGCCGCAGCAGCAGCGGGTGGGCGCCGAGCTCGTGGACGCCGACCTCCATCGAGATCCGCGTGCGGGTCGACGGCTTCTGGAAGATCAGGCCGACGGAGCGCCCGGCGAGGCTGCGGGGGTGGCTCGGCGGGGTGGTCCCGCGGGCGACGTCGTGGGCCTTCAGCTCGTGCGCGCGGCGGAGGACGTGCAGCAGGTCGTCCCGGGAGAGCTCGGTCCCCGTCAGCAGGTGGCGCACGGTGGTCACCCGGCGAGGCTAGATCATCCCGCCGCCGCGACGGGCCCTGGGACGGACCGTGCGCGGGTCGTCGGGATGCCGGGAGCGCGACCCGCTCCGGGTGCAGGGGGATCGGCGAGGATGGCCGGGTGCTGCGCGTGGCCACCTGGAACCTCTTCCACGGTCGCGCGGACCCGCCCGCCGGGCGTCCGCTGCTGCACGAGTTCGCCGTCGTGCTGGCGGGGTGGTCCTGGGACGTCGCGCTGCTGCAGGAGGTCCCGCCGTGGTGGCCGCCGCTGCTGGCGCGGGCCTGCGGGGCGCAGCACCGCACCGCTCCGACCTCGCGCAACGCGCTGCTGCCGGTCCGCCGCGCGATCGCCGCGCGCCGGCCGGACCTGCTGCGGAGCAACGGCGGGGGCAGCAACGCGATCCTCGTCCGCCCGCCGCTGACGATCACCGCCCACGGCCTCCGCCGGCTGCGGTGGCTGCCCGAGCGCCGGGTCGCGCACGCGGTCCGGCTCGGCGGGGTCGAGCGCCCGTCGGCCGACGGGCTCTGGGTCGGCAACGCCCACGGACAGAAGGGCGAGTGGGACGACGGACCTGGTCTGGAGCGCCCCCTCGCCGACCTGCGGACGGCGGTCGCCCGGCTGGAGGCGTGGGGCTCCGCCGACGCGCCGCTGCTGCTCGGCGGCGACCTGAACCTGCCGCGCGAGGCCGTCGCCGCGGCCCTGCCGGCCGGATGGACGCGGATCGCGACGAGCGGCCCGGACCACGTCGTGGGGCGCGGCCTGGAGGCCTCGGGCGACTCGTGGCGGCCGGCGCGGAGCACGCTGTCGGACCACGCCGCGCTGGTCGTCGACGTGGAGGACCGCCGGTAGGCTCCCGCCCATGACGTCGCCCACGGACCGCTTCCACCGCCGCTCGTTCCTGGGCGTCGCCGCGGTCGGGATCCTCGGCCTGACGGTCGCCGGCTGCGGCGGGGACGACGAGTCCGCGACGACGGCGCCCGAGACCTCCGCCGCCGACCCCACGACGGAGGCCGCCCCGGCGGAGACCACGACCTCGGCCGACGCCGCGGGCGGCGACGTCGTCGCCATCTCGATGAAGGACATCCAGTTCGTCCCGAAGGTCGCGACGGTGAAGGTCGGGCAGAAGGTCGTCTGGACGAACACCGAGGCGGTGCAGCACGACGTCCGGGCGCTCGAGGGCGCGTCCTTCCAGTCCGAGCTCTTCGGCGAGGGCGGGACCTACGAGTGGACGCCGAAGAAGGCCGGCACGCTGGAGTACGACTGCTCCGTGCACCCCGGCATGGTCGGCACGCTGAAGATCGTCGCGGCCTAGGACCGGCGGGCGGGCGCGGGGCTCGCGACGGGGCCCGTCGGGCCGGTCGCGGCCCGGCGGGCCGGTCGCGGCCCGGCTACCTGCCCCAGAGCAGCCCGAACCCCTGGATCGCGCGGACGGCGCGGTCGCTGACCGTGCCGGCCTGGGGCAGCACGCCCAGCTGGACCGCCGCGGCGTAGCGGTCGGCGAAGAGGCGGGCGCGGTGGACCCGGTGGGCCGTCGCGTCGAGCTCCAGGACGAGCATGCCGTGGACGTGCAGGAACCGGTCCGTCGCCGGGACCCCGCCGAGCGGCTCGGTGTGGTTGCCGACGACCCGCATCGGGAGCGCCACGATGCGATCGCCGTCGTGCAGCGCCGGGCCCGTGGTCTCGAACGAGACGTCGGGGAACGCCGACCAGACCAGCGCCAGGTGGTCGGCGACCTGGTCCGGGCCGATCAGCGCGGCGGGGGCGAACGCGTCCTCGTAGTGGACGTCGTGGGTCACGAGCGCCGCGACGGCCTGCCGGTCGCGGCTGCCCAGCGTCCGCACCACCCGCACCTGCAGGGCCTCGCCGTCGATCTGCGTCATGGGCGGATCATCGCGGGTCCGGGCGTCCGGGTCGTCCGGGTCGCGGCCCGGCCCCCGGCGGACGGGACGGCGGGCCCGGTGCGCGGGCCGCGGCTCACAGCTCGGGGGTCCCGGCCACGGGTGTCGACGGCAGCGCGTGCGTGCGGCGCGGGATCCGGCCCGAGCCGCGCGCCAGGCGCCCGGCCTCGACCGCCAGCCGGATCGCACGGGCCATCCGGACCGGGTCCTCGGCGCGGCTGATCGCGGTCGCGCAGAGGACGGCGTCGCATCCGAGCTCGAGCGCGAAGGCGGCCTCCGACGCGGTCCCGATCCCGGCGTCGAGGACCACGGGGACCCCGGCCCGCTCGACGATCAGCTCGATGTTGTGCGGGTTGCGGATCCCCAGGCCGGACCCGATCGGCGAGCCCAGCGGCATCACGGCGGCGCAGCCGACGTCCTCCAGGCGCCGCGCGAGCACCGGGTCGTCGGTCGTGTACGGCAGGACGACGAACCCGTCCGCGACCAGCTCCTCCGCCGCGGCGAGCAGCTCGACGGCGTCGGGCAGCAGCGTCCGGTCGTCGCCGATCACCTCGAGCTTGACCCAGTCCGTCGCGAACGCCTCGCGGGCGAGCTTCGCGGTCAGCACCGCGTCCCGCGCGGTGAAGCAGCCCGCGGTGTTGGGCAGCAGCGCGACACCGGCGCGGGTCAGCGCGTCGACGAGCGAGCCCTCGATGTCGGTGCCGCCGGACCCGGCCCGGCGGAGCGCCAGCGTCACGAGCTCGGTGCCCGACTCGGCCACCGCGGCCTCGAGCGTGACCATCCGGCTGAACCCGCCCGTGCCGAGCAGCAGGCGCGAGTCGAACGTCCGGCCCGCGATCGTCAGCGGGTCGGCGGCGGGGGTCAGGGCGTCGGCGGCCGACGGAGCGGCGGCGGGCTCGGCGGAGGCCATGGGGTGAGGGTAGTCCGTGGCCTCCGGGGCCGGGCGGGGAGCGGCGGGGCTGGCGCCTGCCGTCATCCCACCCCGATCCGGTCCGGCAGCGTCGCGACCGGGGGCTCGAGGTAGGCCAGGCCCGCGGCGGCGGCACCGTCCCGGTCGACGTCCTCGTCGCCCAGGTGCGCGGCGACCGACGCGGGGAGGCCCAGCAGCTCGAGCGCCGGGGCGAAGATGCGCGGGTCGGGCTTGCCGACGCCGACGCCGCCCGAGGTCACGACGCCCGCGAAGAACGGCGAGAGGCCCAGGTCCTCGAGGTGGACGGGCAGCCCGCGGTCCCAGTTGGACACGACGACCATCGGGACACCGGCCGCCCGCAGGCGCTCGAGCGCGGGGACGACGCCGGGGAGGACCGAGAAGCGCAGGCAGTCGAGGAAGCCGTCGACGAACGCGTCGTCGACCGGGCCGGGCAGGTCGAGCTCGCGGGCGACCAGCGCCGCGCACTCGTGCTGGAGGACGCGCAGGGCCGCATCGTCGCCGGCGCCGGCGTGGTGGGCCTTGTAGTGGGCGATCTCGATCCGCAGCGCCGCCCGCAGCGCGGCGTCGTCGCGGTGCTCCCCGGTCGTGGCGACGAGCGCCCGCAGGCGCGGCACGGGGTCGTCGAGGGTGACCAGGCAGCCCATCGCGTCGATGGTCAGGCCGCGCACGGGGCGACCGTCGGGCGTCGTCGGCATCGCCCGATCCTGCCGGTCCCGGTCGTCGGGTGCGCGCGTGCGGTTCGCGGTGGCCCGGGACCTCGGGCGGCCGGACCCCACCGGCCCGCGACGCGCCGTCCACCCGCGGGGCGCAACCCGGGGCGGTCCGTCGACGGCACGACGGGGCCCGGGGGCCGTACCGTCCCCGGGGTCGTGTCCGACCCGCAGCCCACCGCCCCCTACTTCGACGCGCTCGTCGCCTACGGCCTGCGCGGCGCGTCGCGCTTCCACGTGCCCGGCCACAAGGGCGGGCGCAGCGCCGACCCCGGCCTGCGTCACGGCATCGGCGACCAGGCGCTCGCGCTCGACATCCCGCAGGACATCCACGGGGTCGACGCCGGCCTGTCGCCCACCCCGTACGAGCGGGCCGAGGCGCTGGCGGCGGAGGCCCACGGCGCGGCGCGCACGTTCTTCCTCACCAACGGCGCGACGCAGGGCAACCACGCGCTGACGCTGGCGCTCGCACCGCCGGGCGCCCGGGTCGTCGTGCAGCGCAACTCGCACGCCTCGATCGTCGACGGCCTCGTGCTGTCGGGCGGCACCCCGACGTTCGTCGCGCCGGAGTACGACGACGACCTGGGGATGGCGCTCGGGGTCGACGCCGAGGAGCTCCGGCGCGTGCTGGCCGCGGCGCGGGAGGCGGGCGACCCGCCGCGCGCGGCGTTCGTGGTCTCCCCCACCTACTACGGCATCGCCGCCGACGTGGCGGCGCTCGCCGAGGTGGCCCACGAGGCCGGCGTGCCGCTGATCGTCGACCAGTCCTGGGGTCCGCACTTCGGGTTCCACCCCGGCGTCCCCGAGAGCGCGGTGCGCCTCGGCGCCGACGCCGTCCTCACCAGCACCCACAAGATCGCCGGCTCGCTGACGCAGAGCGCGATGCTCCACGTCGCCGACACCGGCCGCGTCTCGATCGAGGCGATCTCCCGGACGCTCCGGCTGCTGCGCTCGACCTCCCCCTCGTCGCTGCTGATGGGGTCGCTCGACGCGTCGCGCCGGCAGATCGCGGTGCACGGCGAGGCGCTCCTGCACGAGACGATCGCCTCCGTCGCGACGCTCCACGCGAAGATTCGCCGGACGCCCGGGCTCGACGTCCTCGACGACCGCCTGCGCCACCGCACCGGGGTCGGCGGCTGGGACCCGCTGCGCGTCGTGGTCGACGTCCGCGGGATCGGCCGGACCGGCTACGAGGTCGCCGACGCGCTGCGCGAGCGCTACGACGTCAACGTCGAGCTGGCCACCCACGCGGTCGTGGTGCTGCTGCTGGGGATCGGCGAGGACCCGATCGGCCTGCAGCGCGTCGGCGGCGACCTCGACGAGATCGCCCGGCGCCTGCGACGCCCCGGGGGCGGCACGACGGTCCCCGCGCCCCGTGCCCCGGACGCGGTGTCCGTGCTGCCGCCCCGCGCGGCGTTCCTGGGCCCCGGCGAGACGGTCGACGCCGACCGGGCCGCCGCCGAGGGACGGATCTCGTGCGAGTCGATCGCCGGCTACCCGCCGGGGATCCCGGCGCTGCTGCCCGGCGAGCGGGTCTCGCCCGAGATCGTCGCCTACCTCCGACGGCTCGTCGACGCCGGCGCGCGCCTGCACGGCGCGGCCGATCCGCAGCTCGGGACGATCCGCGTCCTGCCGGCGGGCTTCGGCGAGGGCTGAGGGCCGCCGCGGCCGCCACCCGCCGGGCGCGACGGGCCCGAGCGACGGGGCGCCGCCGGCATGGCCTGGCGCCGCCGGCGTGGTCTGGCGTTTACCACCGGCAGGTAGCCTCGGGCCGATGAGCGGCGACGACGACCTCCCCGTCCCCGGCTACCGGCTCAAGGAGCTGGATCCCCAGATCCTCCGCCACCCCGCCGACCGGGCCGCGACCGCCGCGCTGGGGTCGATCCCCGGGATCGACACGATCGTCCGGCGGCTCAGCGAGATGGGCTACGAGCGGGCCCTGCGCCAGAACCTGCTCGCGTCGGCGGTGCGCCTCTCGCAGCAGCAGCTGCCCGACGTCTACGACCTCCACCGCAGCGCGTACACGACGCTGGACCTGGCGCGGACGCCGGAGCTGTACCTCGCGGCGTTCCCGACGTCCAACGCGGTGACGATCGGCTCGAGCGACCCGCTCGTGCTCGTCCACTCGCAGCTCATCGACCAGCTCGACGCGCCCCAGCAGCGCGTCGTCTTCGCGCACGAGGCCGCGCACGTGCTCTGCGACCACGTCCTCTACGGGACGGTCCTGCAGATCATCCTCAGCATGGGCGGCAGCGTCCTGAACAAGTCGCTGCCGACCGCCCTGCCGCTGATGGCGGTGAAGAACGCGCTGCTCGAGTGGTCGCGCGCGGCCGAGCTGACGTCGGACCGCGTCGCCGCGCTCGTCGTCCAGGACCCGCTGCTCGTGTGCCGCACGCTGCTGTCGATCTCGGCCGGCACCGCCGCGGACCGCCTCGACCTCGGGGCGTTCCTCGCGCAGGCCGACGACTACGGCAAGCAGAGCCGTGGGCTCGGCCTGCGGACGAAGCTCAACCTGGAGCTCGGCTCGACGCACCCGCTCTCCGTCCGGCGCGCGCACGAGCTCATGGCCTGGGTCAAGAGCGGCGACTACGACCGGATCCGCGACGGGGTCTACCCCAGGCGCGGCGAGGAGGATCCGGACGTCCGCGCCGAGGCGCGCGCCGCGGCGGACCACTACCGCGAGCGGTTCCAGGGGGCGTTCAAGGACGTCGCCGGGCAGGCCGAGGGCGCCGCGAAGACCGTCACGGACTGGCTGAACAAGAACCTCGGGGACCGGTAGCAGCGGGACCTCGGGGCCGGCGGGGCGGGATTCCGAGGCCGGCGGGTCGGGACCTCGAGGGCCGGCGGGTCGGGACCTCGAGGGCCGGCGGGGCGCGGACCTCTTCCCGGCGGACGCCTCCGGGCGTACGCTGTCCCTGGCCCGGAACGGCGACCCGACCGCCGGGCCCCGCTCGTCGTCCGGCGCGCGGCCCACCGCCCCGGAGAGGTCCAGATGCGCCCACGCCCAGCCGTCCACCGCGTCGCCGCCCGAGCGTCGCTCGCGACGACCGTCGCGGTCCTCGCCGCCACCGCGGTCCCCGCGCCCGCCGCGGCGAAGACGCGCCACGCGCCGTGCCCGACGGCCGGCACGACCCTGTACCGCTCCTCGAAGTACGACCTCGTCGGCCTGCGCGTCTACCGGGTCGGCACGGCGCTGCGTTCCTGCACGCGGTCGACGGGGAAGCGCCGGCGCATCCGCTCCCTCGGCGTCTGGACGCCGGCCACGAAGGTCGCTGTCGGCGGCGGGTTCCTCGCCTGGACGACCCGCGGGACGGCCGCCGACGGGACGGCCGCCGACACGGTCCGCACCACGAACGTCCCGACGGGCAGGCGCGCCCTGACCGTCACGCGGACCGCCGTCGCCACGGGCCCGACGATCCCCGCGACGCCCGACACCGTCGTCGCCCTGCAGACGGACGGCCTGGCCACGGCGTGGGTCACCACGGGCGGGCGGCTCGCGGTGGCGGTGGCCCTCCCGAAACTCGTTCCCCCGACGGAGCCCGACGAGAACCCGGTCTTCCACGACGGCGCGATCTACGCGGTCCGGGACGTCGGGGCCGCCCTGGCCCCCGCCCTCGCGAAGGGCATCACGTTCGTGGACGCGAGCGAGACGGACGACTGCGGCGGGACGATCAGCCGCATCCTCCGCATCCCCGCGGTCGGCGACGCCCCGGCCGGGGTCTTCGAGTACCTCCGGCAGGCCGCGAAGCCGTCGAAGGGGTGCAACTGACGGCGGGCGGGAGCCTCAGCCGCCCTGCATCGCGACGAGCACCTCGACGTGCTCCCCCGCGACGAGGGACCGCGCCGACCACGTGCCGCGCGGCACCACCTCGCCCGCGATCGCGACGGCCACCCCGCGGCCGTCCTCGGGCAGGCCGAGGTCGACGACGAGCTCGGTGACGGAGCGGCCCGCGGCCTCGCGGGGCTCACCGTTGACGTGGACGGTGGCGGTCTCAGGCACGGGCGTCCTCCGGGACGGGCGGGTGAGGGGGAGCGGGCGCGATGGCGGGAACTCCGGCGACGGGCGCGGCGGCGAGCACCTCGCCCGACGGCGGCGATGCGGGCGGGTGCGGACCGTCCGCCGGCCTGCCGCCCGGGTCCGCGACCGCGAACCGGCGCGGATCGACCAGCGACGCGACGCGCTCGTCGGCCGGGGTCCGCGGCGTCCCGGTCAGCGCGTCGGCGAGCAGGACGCCCGTCAGCGGCGCGAGCAGGACGCCGTTGCGGTGATGGCCGGTCGCCCACCACAGCCCGTCGACACCCGCCGCCGGCCCGATCACCGGCAGCGCGTCGGGGGTCGTCGGGCGCAGGCCGGCCAGGGTCTCCTCGACCTCGAGGTCCAGCAGCCCGGGGACGAGCTCGAAGCCGTCGCGGAGCAGCTCGTGCAGCGCCCACGCCGTCGTGGCGACGTCGAAGCCGCGCTCCTCCGTCGTCGCGCCGAGGACGTAGCGCCCGTCGTCCCGCGGCACGAGGTAGCCGTGACCGAAGCGCAGGACCCGCTCGACGAGCCCCGGCCCGGACGGGTCGCGCAGCACGAGCAGCTGCCCCTTGACCGGCCGCACGGGCACGCGCGCCCCGTCGGGCAGCCCGCCGACCGGACGGGCGCCCGTGGCCAGGACGACCGCGCCCGCGCGCAGCACCCCAGCGTCGGCCAGGAGCGCGCCCGTCGCACGCGACCCGCCGCCGGCGACGTCCTCGAGCAGCACCCGCTCGACGGCGACCGCCGTGACTTCGACCCCGTGCTCCGGCAGGCCGGCCACGAGCGCCGCGACGACCCGGCGGGGGTCGACGGCCAGGTCGCCCGGCACCGACAGGGCACCGCGCAGCGTCGGGGCGAGCGCCGGCTCGAGTCTGCGGGCGGCGCTCGGCAGGAGCCGCTCGACCGGCAGTCCGAAGCGCCCGCAGACCTCGCTGAACCGCGTCAGCGCCTCGGCCTCGTCACGGTCGCGGGCCAGGGCCAGGGTGCCCGCGGCGTGCAGGGGGACGTCGACGCCGGACGCCGCGGCCAGCGTCGCCGCGAACGCGGGCCAGCGGTCCAGGCCCGCCCGGCCGACGAGGAGGTGGGCGGGGTCGTCCGGCTCGGCCTCCGTCACCGGGGCGAGCATCCCGGCGGCCACGCGCGAGGTCCCCGACCCCGGGGCCGCGGGATCGACCACCCGGACCGACGCACCGCGGCGCGCCAGCTCGAGCGCCACCGGCAGACCGGCGAG
This sequence comes from Patulibacter sp., assembly GCF_030655195.1. Classification (GTDB taxonomy): domain Bacteria; phylum Actinomycetota; class Thermoleophilia; order Solirubrobacterales; family Solirubrobacteraceae; genus Patulibacter. The sequence goes on from NZ_JAURWA010000040.1 coordinate 31,732, forward strand.
CCCGGCCCCGACGACGAGCACGTCGGTCGAGCGGTCGGCGGGGAGGGCGGAGGGAGCGGGCACGGGCGTGTCGCGCGCCCGCATGACCGGGCGGCTCGGCGGTCGGGGACGGCGTCGTCCCCCTCTCAGCCCGGACGGGCTCCCGCCACGGATGGCTCCGCCGATCGTACCTCGCGCGGACCGCCCGGCCACGCACCGCCGTCGATCCCGGCCCCGCCGCGCGCCGCCTCGACCCGCGCCATTCCGCGTGCCCGGCTGGCACACTCCCCGCCCATGACCCCCGAGGAGCGCCGCGCGCGCTTTTCCGCCGTCCACCTGTACCTCGTGGCGCCGCTGGTGACGGACGGCCGGACGCTCCTCGACATCGCCACCCACGCGGTCGCCGGCGGCGTCGACGCCATCCAGCTGCGCGACAAGATCGCGACGGACGCCGAGCTCGTCGCCGGCCTGCGCGGCCTGCGGCAGCTGTGCGACATCACCGGCACGCTGCTGGTGCTGAACGACCGCCCCGACCTGGCGGTCGCCGGGGGCGCCGACGCGGTGCACGTCGGCCAGGACGACGTCCCGGTCGACGAGGCACGCGGCATCGTCGGCGAGGACCTCCTGATCGGCCTGTCGACGCACTCGAAGGGCCAGATCGACCTCGCCCACGTCGGCGGTGCGTCCGGCGACCCGGAGGCGGTCCCCGACCACATCGGGGTCGGGCCGATCCACGACACGCCGACGAAGGCCGGCGCGAAGGCGGTCGGGGTCGACCTGATCCCGCACGCCGCGGCGGGCGAGCTGCCGTTCGTCGCGATCGGCGGGATCGACGCGCAGACGATCCACGCGGTGCTCAAGGCCGGCGCCCCGCGCGTGGCCGTCGTCCGCGCGATCGCCGAAGCGGACGACCCGCGCGCGGCGGCCTCGCTGCTGCGCGGCGCCGTCGACGCCCGCCGCTGACCGGCCCCGGCGCCCCGCGGCGGCGCGGCGCCCGGCATGATGGGTGGCCATGGCCGATCGCAAGCGCAAGCGCAAGCGCACCGGGCAGGGCGCGACGGGGCAGGCCTCCGCCCGCACCGCCCCGCGCCCCGCGGCCCCGAAGGCCGATCCGTCGGCGGCCCGGTCGGCCGCTCCTGCGGCCGGCGGGGGCGACGCGATGAAGCGCGGCTACGCGAAGGCCGAGCTGAAGAACATCGCGGCCCGCGAGGCGCTCCAGCCCATCGGCCCGGAGAACCGCCCGCGGATCGTCCTGATCGCCTGCGCGTGGCTGCTGCTGGCGTGCGTCAGCCTGGTGGTCTCGATCGTCACCGCCGACGGCGACGGCGTCGTCGGCCAGCGCTTCGGCAACGCCCTCATGCTGGCGGTCGTCCTGGTGGCGATCTGGGGCACGTACCGCCTGCGGCCCTGGGCGATCCTCGGCGCCCAGACCCTCTTCGCCCTGGCGTTCGTCTTCACCGTGCTCGCCGCCGTCTTCTCGGACAAGATCCTGCTGTCGCTCGGCCTTGCCGCGAGCGCCCTCATCACGGGCTGGATCTTCTACCGGATGATCAACGTCATGGCGCGCGTGCAGAAGATGGAGCTGCAGCGCCGGGGCGAGATCGGGACGCCCGCGTCGCGCGGCTGAGATCGCCCGGCGGGACGGGCGATCCGGGTCGGATCGGTAGGGTCGGAAGGGCACTTCGCAAGCAACGCAGGAAGCGTCCTCCATGGCTCAGTACGACACCATCGTCATCGGTTCCGGTCCGGGCGGCTACGTGGCCGCGATCCGTGCCGCGCAGCTCGGGCTGAAGACCCTGGTGATCGAGAAGGCCGTCGTCGGCGGACGCTGCCCCACCGTGGCGTGCATCCCCGCGAAGGTCGTCCTGCGGTCGGCGGACATCCTCACCGAGGCCCGCGACGCCGGTGACTTCGGCCTGAAGATCGAGAACATCGAGGTCGACTTCGGCGGCATCGCCGACCGGCGCGAGAAGGTCATCGGCCAGCTCACCGGCGGCGTCGCGCAGCTGCTGAAGAAGAACGAGATCGAGTACCTCGAGGGCGAGGCGTCGCTCAACGCCGACGGCGGCGTGACCGTCGACGGCGAGACGCACACCGCGTCCAAGGGCGTGCTGCTGGCCACCGGCTCGGTCCGCCGGTCGATCCCGGGCGTCGAGTACGGCGGCCGCGTGATCGGCACGGAGGAGGCCTGGGCGTTCAACGAGCTGCCCGGCTCCATCGCGGTCGTCGGCGCCGGCGCGTCGGGCACCGAGATCGCCTCCGCGTACGCCCGCCTGGGCTCGAAGGTCCAGCTGTTCGAGTTCCTCGACCGCGTGCTGCCGGGCGAGGACGTCGACATCTCCCGCGTCGCCAACCGCGAGTTCAAGAAGCAGGACATCGAGGTCCACGTCTCGACGAAGGTCGCGGACGTCGAGACCTCCGACAGCGGCGTCACGTTCTCGTTCCAGAAGGGCGAGGACGAGAAGCAGCAGGGTCAGGCGGACTGGCTGATCATCGCCACCGGCCGCGGCCCGGACGTCGAGGCGCTCGGCCTCGACGCGGCCGGTGTGAAGCTCGACGACAAGGGCCTGATCGCCGTCGACGGCCGCCTGCGCACGTCGGCGAAGGGCATCTGGGCCATCGGCGACCTCGTCCCCGGTCCGGCGCTCGCGCACAAGGCGTCGGACGAGGGCGTCGTCGCCGCGGAGGACATCGCCGGGCAGAAGACGCACCCGATCTCCTACGTCGACATCCCGCGCGCCACGTTCTGCAAGCCCAACGTCGCGTCGTTCGGCCTGACCGAGGCGCAGGCCAAGGAGCAGGGCTACGACGTCGTCGTCGGCAAGGTCCCGTACGGCTCCGTCGGCGGCGGCACCGTCTACGGCGAGGGCGGCACCGTCAAGATCATCGGCGACAAGAAGTACGGCGAGCTGCTCGGCGGCCACATCGTCGGCGCGAAGGCGACCGAGATGATCCAGGAGCTCGTCAACGTCAAGGCGCTCGAGGGCGGCTACGCCGAGGTCGCCCGCTCGGTGCACGGTCACCCGACGCTGTCGGAGGCCGTCCTGGAGGCCGCGCGCGCGGCCGACGGCTGGCTCATCCACGGCTGAGCGATGACGACCCCCGAGGAGTCCCCGCTGGCGATCACGCGGGTGACTCCCGGGGCCGCCGGCGAGGGTCACGACCACGACGCCGGGACCAAGCGCGACCACGACCACGACGCGGCCCCCGTGCCGGGCGACGAGGGCCCGCCCGCGTTCTTCTTCGACTTCGGCGACCCCGAGTCGTACCTCGCCGCCGAGCGCGTGCTGCAGACGCTGCCGGTCGCGACCCCGTGGGTGCCGATCGACTCGTCGCGTCTGCCGGAGTCGACGTGGTCCGGGTCCCGCGGCGCCGAGGACGAGGCCGCCGCACGTGCGCGCATCGAGGTGACCGCCGCCGAGCGGGGCCTGCAGCCCGTGCGCTGGCCGGCGACGGTGCCGCCCGACACCCGCAAGGCGCTCCTGGCCGCGTGGTACGCCAAGGGCATCGGCCGGGTCGTGTCGTTCAGCCTGCCGGCCTTCCGCCAGGCCTTCGCGGGCGGCCACGACCTCGGCAGCGAGACCCCGGTCCTGCTGGCGGCGTCGGCGTGCGAGATGCATCCGCGGGCGATCGTGCAGGCCTTCGGGCGCCCCGTGATCGCCGCGGCCCTGGACGACGCGACGGACCGCGCGATCGCGGCCGGCGTCCGTCGGGTCCCGGCGATCTGGACGGGCGACCGGGTGTTCCACGGCGACGCGGGCGTGGACGAGGCCGCGGCGCACCTGGCGTCGCGGGCGGCCGCCGAGCCGACCTGACGTCGGGGCGGGGCCCGGTCCCTCTCCGGGTGCGCCGAGCCCTGCCGTCTCCTGACCCGGTTCCGGCCCGAGACGCTCGGGGCGGGGCCCGGCCTCCTCTCACTCCATGTCGAGGCCCAGGTCGAGCTGCTCCTCGTGCTCGTCCGGGTCGGCCTGCCGACGGCGGCGGGCCGCCTTCTTCCAGTGGCGGACGAGCTCGCGAGACGTCGCCGTGCGCCACGAGACGCCCCGGCAGACGGGCTCGATCCGCACGTCGCCACCGGGCTCGACTCCGAGGACGAGCGCCATGAAGCGCCGACCCTTCTTGTCGACCTCGACGATGTCCCCCGTCTCGATGGGCGCCCGACGCACGCGGCGAGGCTAGAGCCTGCCCCGGACGCCCCGCGGGGCGGCGAGCCGTTCGGATCGACCGTTCCGCACCTCGCACCCGTCGACGTTCACATGACGGAAACGTCGATGCGCGAGGATCAGGGCACCGTGGACCTGGTGCCCGACCCCGCCGACGATCCGCAGGCGCCGGCCGACGCGCGGATCGCGCTCCTCAGCGACACCCACTTCCCGCAGCGCGGCCGCCGACTCTCGGCCGAGGTGCGCGCCCACCTCGCGGACGCGACGGCGATCGTCCACGCCGGCGACCTCTGCGACCTCGAGGCGCTCGAGGAGCTGCGGGCCGTCGGCCCGCCGGTCCACGTCGTCCTGGGCAACAACGACGACGAGCTCGAGGCCCGGCTGCCCGAGCAGGAGAGCGTCACGATCGCCGGCGTCCGGATCGGCATCGTGCACGACGCGGGGCCGCGGAACGGCCGCCTGGCCCGCCTGCGACGCCGCTTCCCCGACCACGACGTCGTGGTCTTCGGCCACAGCCACATCCCGCTGCACGAGCAGGACGACGACGGCTTCCAGATCGTCAACCCCGGCAGCGCGACCGACCACCGCGGCCGGTGGCCGGTCCACACCGTCGGCGAGCTGCGCGTCCGCGACGGGGCCGCGACGTTCGCGCTGATCGACCTGCCGACGTGACCAGCGGGCCGCGCTGCCCGCCTGGCCGCGCCGGGCGACGGCCGCGCTGACCGCCGAGTCGGGCCGGGCGACGGGCGTGGCCACCGCCGTGCGTCCGGTCGGACACCCCCCGACCGGACGTGGTCCGGCCGCGGGCCCCCGCCGGGCGTCGGGTCCTTCGTGACCGGGCTCCCCGCGCGCGCGAAGACCGCCCCTACGGTGGTCGCCATGCCCGAGGTCCTCATGCCCCGGCTCTCCGACGCCACGACGGAAGCCACGATCGTCGCCTGGCTCGTCCCCGACGGCTCGAGCGTCCGGATCGGCGACGAGGTCGTCGAGATCGAGTTCGACAAGGCCACCACGGCCTGGCCCGCCGACGCCGACGGCGTCCTCTCGATCGCCGTCCCCGCGGGCCGCACGGTCTGCCCCGGCACCGCCATCGCACGGATCGGCGCGGTCGACGGGGGCGCGGCGATCCCGGCCGGCGAGGGTCCGTCGGCGGTCGACTCCCCGTCGGACGACCCGGTCGGTGGGGGCGCGGCGGGCACCCCCGTCGAGGCGAGGACGTCGGTCTCCTCGGCCGGGGCGACGTCGTCGGACGTCCCGGTCGAGGCGGGCCCGGCGGGCCCCCTGGCCGGGGTGGTGCCGGCGGTCTCGCCCGCCGAGGAGGCTTCGGCGGACACCGCGGTCGCGGCGGCGTCCGCGTCGACGACCGCCCCCGTCGTCGACCCGACGGCGCCGGGCCCCGCCGCGCCCCTCGACGCCGAGGCCCCGACGCTCCGCACGCCGTCGCGGATCGAGCGGCTCGTCAGCGACCGCATGGTGCAGAGCCGCACCGAGATCCCCGAGTTCACGGTCTCGGTCGAGATCGACATGGGCGCGGCGCTCGCGATGCGCGGCGACCTCAAGGCGGTCGGCGCCCCGGGCGGCGGCGGGCGCACCCCGTCGGTCAACGACCTCTTCGTCAAGGCGTGCGCCCTGGCGCTGATCGACCACCCGCGCATCCGCAGCGCGTGGACCGACGACGGCGTCCTGCAGCACGAGCGGATCGACGTCGGCGTGGCGGTGGCCACCGACGACGGCGGCCTGGTCGTCCCCGTCGTCCGCGGCGCCGACCGCAGCGGCCTGGCCGCGCTGGCCGCACAGACCCGTGAGCTGACCGGTCGCGCCCGCAAGGGCCGGATCACCCCGGCGGAGATGAGCGGCGCGACGTTCTCGATCAGCAACCTCGGCGCCATGGGCGTGTCGCACTTCACCGCGATCATCGGTCCCCGGCAGGGCGCGATCCTGGCCGTCGGCGCGACGATCGACCGGTTCGTGCCGGTCGGTGGCGAGCCGGTCCTGCGACCGATCTGCACCGTCACCCTGAGCAGCGACCACCGCGTGATCTACGGCGCGCACGCCGCGGCGTTCCTCGAGCGTCTGCGGACGATCCTCGAGCACCCCGGCGCCCTGGCCTTCTGAGCCGGGGCGGGGCGGACGGGCTCGCGTCGACGACGTGCCATGCTCGATCACGCATGAGCGAGCCCACCGATCTCGTCACCCCGCCCGCCGACGTCACGGTCGCCGAGGGCACCAAGCGCGGCACCGCGACGACGAGGGTGCCCACGCGCGTGCAGACCGCCATCGCGCGCCGCATGGCCGAGGTGCGGGCGACCGTCCCCACGTGGACCGCGTCCGTCGACGTCGACGTCCAGGACCTGACCTCGCAGCTGACCGGCGGGGCGGTGCTCCTCGACGCGGTCGCCAAGGCGGTCGGCGTGTCGCTGCGGACCCACGAGCGCCTGAACGGGGCGTGGCGCGACGGCGGACTCGAGACCTGGACGCAGGCCAACCTCGCGCTGGCGGTGGACCTGGCCGGCGAGTCGATCGTCCTGCCGACGATCCTCGACGCCGGCGGACAGTCCATCGAGGGCATCGCGGTCCGGCGCGCCGAGCTGCAGGCCAAGGCCCGGGAGGGCAGCCTGCGGGCGCCGGACAGCGCGGGCCCGACCTTCGCCCTGATCGACGGCGGTCCCGACGGCGCCGACCGCTTCGACGCGATCATGCCGCCCGGCATCGGCGCGGCCCTCGCGATCGGCGCCCCCCGCCGCCGGCCCTGGGTGGTCGGCGAGGAGGTCCTCCCCCGCCTGGTCGTCACGCTCACCCTGACCGCGGACCACCGCGCGATCTACCCGTCGCACGGCGGCTCGTTCCTGCGCTCCGTCGCGGACCTCCTCGAGGAGCCCAGCGGCATCCTCGGCGCGGCGTAGGCGGCACGCCACCCGCCGCGTCCCCGTCACCCGCCCCCGTCCCGGGCGTCAGTCCCCGTCGTCGCCCTCCTCGGCGACCTGGGCGTTCGGGCGGGTGTCGCTGTCGGTCCGGGCCCGCGGGACCCCGCCGTCGCGGCGCGCGATCGCGCACCAGGCGCGGTCGGGGCGGCCGAGCGGGAAGCAGACCCGCAGCACGTCGCGGGACAGGCGGCGGACGTCGGCCTCGTCGAGCCGGTCGGTGGCGTACTCCGGGGCGCGGCGCTCGGCCAGACGGACGGCGACGGCGACCATCCCGTCGTAGCGCTCCTGCTCCGCCACCACCGCGGGGCGGTGCAGGATCCCGCCCACGCAGAGCCCGAGCACGCCGACGCCGATCGCGAGGGTCGCCGCGCGGTCGCGGGCGACGAGCCGCGGGAGCGACGGGTCCCGCCGACGCAGGACGCGGGACCCGACGGCCGCACCCAGCAGGGCGAGTCCCGCGACCACCCCGATGAGGCCCGCGAACCGCGGCCACGACAGGCCCGGCGCACCCCCGGGCGGCAGCACGACGAGCAGCAGCGCCCCGGCCGCGACCCCGGCCACGAACGCCAGCCGTGCGCTGTCGCCGCGCACCCGCCAGCGGAGGCGCGCGAGCCAGAGGGGCGGCTCCCCCGCACGAGCGGATCGGGGCCGGCGCATCGGTCGAGCGTACCCACGCACGCGGCCCGGCGAGCCCGTCCTCTACGGTGGGCGGGTGGCTCCCTCAGGCCCTCCATCCGACCCGCCGGACCGCCCCGGCGACCCCCGCGATCGCGACGCCGACGACTGGGACTGGGGCGACGAGTGGGACGCCCCCGAACGGCCGGCCCCGGGCCGCCGGGCGGAGGTGGACGGCGGCGCGTCGGACGCCCGCGGCCCCGAGGCCCCGGACGCCCCCGTACGCCGCGGCTCCGACGGCCCCGACAGCAGCGGCGACGTCGGT
>NZ_JAURWA010000042.1 GCF_030655195.1 Patulibacter sp.
CCGCGGACCGGGAGGCGACCACGGCGCCCGCCACCCCCGCCGACCGCGACGCGACCACGGCCGACGCCGTCGACGAGGGCGCCGGCACCGCAAGGGACGGCGACCACGACCGCGGCCCGTCGGTCGGCGCCCGCGACGAGGACGCGCCCGGCCCGCCCGCCACGACCGAGGACCGTCCGGCCTCCACGGTGGTGCCCGCGACGGTCGCGAACGGCGGCATCACCGGCGTCGGGCGGCGCGCCCTCGAGGTCCCCCTGGTCCGCCAGCTCGGCGTGCCCGCCGTCCTGCTGCTCGTCGTCCTGATCGGCGCCCTGATCGCCGCCGGGGCCTTCGCCGGCCGGGACGAGCAGAGCGTCGCCCCGGTCACCCGGCCGACGATCCCGACGGTCCCCGCGGACCCGACGGAGATCCCGCCGCTGCGCTAGGTCCTACGCCCGGACCCGCGCGACGAACGCCGCGTGGATCCGGCCGTCGTCGGTCAGCTCGGGATGGAAGGCGTAGCCCTCGACGCTGCCGCGCCGGACGCCCACCACGGCGTCGTCGACCGTGGCGAGGACCTCGACGTCGTCGTCGTGCGCCACGACCTTCGGTGCGCGGATGAAGACCCCGTGGTGCGGCGGCCCGTCGATGCCGGCCACGGCGACGTCGCCCTCGAAGGAGCGGATCTGCCGCCCGAACGCGTTGCGCTCGCAGTCGATCGGCAGCACGTCGAGGTGGGTGCGGTCCAGCAGGATGAGCCCCGCGCAGGTGGCCATCAGCGGCCGTCCCGACGCGGCGAAGGCGCGCAGCGGGTCGGCCAGGCCCTCGCGGGCGATGCCGAGCGTCATCGTGGTCGACTCCCCGCCCGGCAGCACGAGGGCGTCGAGGCCCTCGAGCCCGGCGGGCGTGCGGACCTCGCGGACCTCCGCCCCCTGGGCGCGCAGGTGGGCGGCGTGCTCGAGCACACCGCCCTGCAGCGCGAGGATGCCGACGAGCGGGGCTACCACCCGCGGCCGGCGAGGAGCTGGTCCTCGGGCAGCTTGCGCGCCTCGAGGCTGTCCATCGCGCGGCCGAGGCCGGTGGAGGCCTCGAGGACCTTGGCCGGGTCGTTGAAGTGCGTGGTCGCCATCACGACGCGCTCCGCACGGGTCTGCGGGTCCTCGGACTTGAAGATGCCCGAGCCGACGAAGACCGACTCCGCACCGAGCTGCATCATCAGCGCGGCATCGGCGGGGGTGGCGATGCCGCCGGCGGAGAACAGCGGCACCGGCAGCTTGCCGTTGGCCGCGACCCAGCGGACGAGCTCGAGCGGGGCCTGGTGGTTCTTCGCCGCGGTGGCGAGCTCGCCGCCGTCCATGCCGGCGAGGCGCTTGATGTCGCCGCGGATCGAGCGGATGTGGCGGACGGCCTCGACGACGTCGCCGGTGCCGGCCTCGCCCTTGGAGCGGATCATGCACGCGCCCTCGGCGATGCGGCGCAGCGCCTCGCCCAGGTTCGTGGCGCCGCAGACGAACGGCACCTCGAACTCCCACTTGTCGATGTGGTTGGCCTCGTCGGCCGGGGTCAGGACCTCGGACTCGTCGATGTAGTCGACCTCGAGCGCCTCGAGGATCTGCGCCTCGGCGAAGTGGCCGATGCGCGCCTTCGCCATGACCGGGATGGTGACCGCGGCCTGGATCTCGCGGATCATCTGCGGGTCGCTCATGCGGGCGACGCCGCCGTCGCGGCGGATGTCCGACGGGACGCGCTCCAGCGCCATGACGGCGGTGGCGCCGGCGGCCTCGGCGATCTTCGCCTGCTCGGCGTCGATCACGTCCATGATGACGCCCCCGCGGAGCATCTCCGCGAGACCGGTCTTCACCCGTGGAGTCGATTCGTCGCGCATGGGCACGATTCTCGCAGGAACGTGCGTTCGGACTCCTCGTCGTCCTGTCGCGCGTGGACGGGACGGGTGACGACGATCCGTCCGCAACCGCCCGGGTCGCGGGCGGAGGAGGGACCGGGTCCCGGGGCTACTTCAGGCGGTAGGCGCGGATCCGGTCCGCGCGGGCACCGTCGTTGGCGTAGATGCCCTGGGCCATGGCCTGCAGGAGCGAGAGCAGGGCGACGTGCGAGCGCACGAACGACGGGCTGTTGGAGGAGTAGAAGAGGCTGTGTTGCGCGAGCTTCGCGGCCTCGGAGAGCGTCGCGTCGGTGATCGCGATCGTCGTGGCGCGGCGGTGGCGGGCCAGCTGCAGCGAGCGGACCACGAGCGGGTGCGCCCGGCCGGCGGTGATGCCGATCAGGACCGCGTTCTCGTCCAGGCGGGCGAGGCGGGCCCGGCCCTCCTGGGCGTGGCTGGCGACGATGTCCGTCGGGATGCCCAGGAGCATCAGCAGGTGGCGGAAGTACGTGCCGAAGTAGGCGACCTGGTCGGCGGCGACGATGATGACGCGGTCCGCCTTGCCGATCTCCTCGACCGCGGCGTCCAGGACGCTGCGCGAGACGCGCCGGGCGGTCTCCTCGACGGCCAGGTGGTCCGCGGCGATCGACGCCTCCCCCGGGCTCTGGTCCAGGCCGAACAGCGGCTCGGCCTCACCGGTGCCCCCGGCGACGCCGACGCGGGCCTCGACCCGGCGGCGGTACTCGTCGCGGGCCGCGTCCTGCAGGTCCGGGAAGCCGTGGAACCCGAGCGCCTGGCTGAACCGGACGACGGTCGAGCTCGACGTGTTCGCGCGCCGGGCAAGCTCCTCCGCGGTCTGGAACGCCACCTCGTCGAGATGGTCGACGATGTACTGCGCGACGTCCTTCTGCGACCGGGAGAACTCGTCGAATCGGGACTGGATGTACTCGGTGAGCGTCTGGTGATCGACGATCGGCGCGAGTGCGGTCGTGGAAGAGGAGGCCGTGCGCTTCATGGGCGATGACCTGATTGGTTGCGGGCACCGGAACTCCTTCCCACTATGTGGCTGAGTGTGTGGCGCCACCGCGGTCCGCCGGCTCTGGCAGGCTTCCTCCCGCGTGCCTCCGGGCCGCGGGCCGGTAGCTCAATGGTCAGAGCCGCGAACTCATAATTCGTCCGATGCGGGTTCGAGTCCCGCCCGGCCCATCAGCACGAGGTACCCGCCCGGCGGGGCGGGCTCACTCCACCGCGTCGAGCTTCGCCTTCAGCGCCGTCGACGCCGCGTGCAGGTCGCGCACGACGGCCGCCAGCGGGCGGGCGTCGGCGGGCTGCTCGACGTCCTCGCCGCGGAGGCCGGCGCGGAAGCCCTTGGCGAAGCCACGCGGTCCGGCGGTCATCCGCGCGCTGACGTCGCGGAGCGCGGCCTTCAGGGTGACCCACTCCGCGCGGGCCTCCTCCTGCTCGTCCGGCGGCAGGGCCTGCCAGCGGGCCTCGAGCTCGCGGGCGGCGCGCATCCGGTCGTTCGCCGTGCGGGCGAGCTGGGCGAGTGCGAGGTAGCCGGCCATGTCGATCGAGGGTGCGGGCGCGGCGGATGCCCCGGTCACGTCCCGGCCCGGCACCCTAGTCGGGCGCGTCGGCGCTCGCCCCCGCGGACCGGCCGCCACCCGGACGGCCGCCGGCTCTCGGCCCGCCGGCCGCGAGGGCCCCGGGGACGCGAACGGCCCGCGCAGGGCGCGGGCCGTCGGGCCACCCGGGTGTGCGCGGGGGTCAGCCCGCGATGAAGGTCCCGCGCCGCTCCTCGGCGGGCGCGGTCTGCTCGTCGACCGGGCCGGCGGTGTCGCCGACGAGGCCGAGGCGCACCTTCTGGCGGCCGACCTCCTCCATGGCACGCTCGTACTCCTCGATCGAGCCCATGGGGCGCATCCAGGACGGGATCCGGTTCGGGCTCGCGGCCACGGCGGTGCGCTCGCGGCGACGGGCCCGCTTGGCGCTCGCCTGCTCCTCGACCTCGCGCCGCTCCACCAGGACGCGGTGCTCGGCGATCGCCGAGCCCATCTCGGTGGCGGTGATCAGCTCGGACTCCGCCTCGATCGACGCCTCGAGGTGGCGGGTGAGGATCTGCAGCTCGCGCTCCTTCGCCGGGCGCGACCTGCCCTTCGGCGCCTTGGTGAAGCGGTCCCACGTGCGGGCGAACTGGATGAAGGTCGTGCGGCCGCCGCGCCGGTGCGCCGAGAGCATCGGGCAGACCCCACCGTCGCTGTCGGTGTACGCGCCGACGATGATCGTGTCCTCGCGGACGCCCTGGAGCATCGCGACGCGCGTGTGCATCGGCATGCAGTCGATGGTGTGGCGAAGGTCCTGGATCAGGGTGTTGCGGGACATGACGGGGGGTGTTCCTCGGCTTCGGATCATGCGGGTCCCCTCGAATAGAGTGCGACGGGACCGCGGCGGCCGATCCAAGGTAGGACGGACGTCCATCAGAAGCAACGGCGTACGCCCTGCTGAACGGGAGATTGCAGATGAAGCTCGGGATCCAACTCGGCTACTGGGGCCTCGGCCTCACCGGCGCCGACCAGCTGGCCATCGTGCAGGAGGCCGAGCGGCTCGGCTACGACTCGGTCTTCGCGGCCGAGGCCTACGGCTCCGACAGCGTCTCGATCCTCGGGTGGATCGCCGGCCAGACGTCGACGATCAAGATCGGCTCGGCGATCATGCAGATGCCCGCCCGGTCCGCCGCGATGACCGCGATGACGGCCGCGACGCTCGACAACCTGACCGAGGGCCGGTTCATCCTCGGCCTCGGCACGTCGGGCCCGCAGGTCGCCGAGGGCTGGCACGGTCAGCGCTTCGGCAAGCAGCTCAAGCGGACCCGCGAGTACGTCGAGGTCGTCCGTCAGGCCCTGCGCCGCGAGCGCCTCGAGTACCACGGCGAGACGATCGACCTGCCGCTCCCCGACGGCCCCGGCAAGGCGCTGAAGCTCACCATCACGCCCGTGCAGGACGAGATCCCGATCTACATCGCGGCGATCGGCCCGAACAACACCCGGCTGGTCGGCGAGATCGGCGACGGCCTGCTGCCGATGATGTTCTCCCCCGAGCACGCCGACACCGCGCTCGAGTCGCTGTGGGAGGGCGTCGAGAAGGCCGGCCGGCAGCGCTCCGACGTCAAGGTCTGTCCCTCCACGACGCTCCACATCGGCGAGGACCCCGACGGCGCGGCCGAGGGCATGATGCGCGGGATGGCCGCCCTCTACGTCGGCGGCATGGGCTCGCGCGAGAAGAACTTCTACAACGCCGCCGTCTCCCGCTACGGCTTCGAGGACGCGGCGAAGGAGATCCAGGACCTCTACCTCGAGGGCAAGAAGCTCGAGGCGATGCAGGCGGTCCCGCAGGACCTGCTGCGCGGCCTGAACCTGTTCGGCACCCGGGACGAGGTCACGGAGCGCCTGCGGGTCTTCGAGCAGGCGGGCGTCGACACGATCGTCGTCACCCCCGCCACGACGACCCGCGACGGCCGCATCGCACAGCTGCGCGAGCTGGCCGCCGCCGCCGAGGCGATCTGAGCACCGGGGGCACGGGGCGCCCCGCCGCGGTGGGCGTCCCCCGCGGCAGGGTGCACGCGGAGGGGCCCGCGTGATCGTCCGGCGTCGCATCCTGCTGGGCGCGTTCGGCGACCCCGGCCACGCCTTCCCCGTGATGGCGCTCGGCCGGCGGCTGGCCGAGCGCGGCCACGAGGTCTGCGTGCAGACCTGGCTGCGCTGGAAGGTCGACGTCGAGGCCGCCGGGCTGCGGTTCGAGGCCGCCCCCGAATACCCGGTGTTCCCGCAGCTCGGGCAGGAGCCGCTGACCCCGTACGAGGCCGCGCAGCGCGCCACCCTCGACACGCTGCCCCTGGTCGACGCGTTCGCCCCGGACGTCGTGGTGGCCGACATCCTGACCCTCGGTCCCGCCCTGGCGGCCGAGCTGCGGGGCGTGCCCGTGGCGACCCTCGTCCCCCACGTCGACCCGCGGACGGAGGTCGGCTGGCCGCCGTTCGCCAGCGGCGCGCGGATCGCCCGCACGCGTCTGGGCCGCGCCGGATGGCGGCGGATGGGCCGGCTCGTGGACCGCGCGCTGGACCACGGGCGCGACGAGCTCAACGAGGTCCGCGAGCAGGTCGGTCTGCCGGCCCTGGAGCACCACCACGGCGGGATGAGCCGCGATCTCGTCCTGATCGGCTCGGTCCCGCACCTCGCCTACCCGCGCCCGACGCCGCTGTCGAACACCCACACGGTCGGGCCGTTCGTGTGGGAGCCCCCGGCCGACGACGTCCCGCTGCCGGAGGGCGACGGGCCGCTCGTCCTCGTCGCGCCGTCGACCTCGCAGGACCCCGACGGGACGCTGCTGCGCGCCGCGCTGCGGGGCCTGGCCGACGCGCCCGTGCGGGTGCTCGCCGCCCAGAACCGGGTCAGCGAGGCCGAGATCGAGCGGCTGGGCCCGATGGAGGTCCCCGACAACGCCCTGCTGGTGCCCTGGGTCTCCTACGGCCGCACGATGCCCCTGGCGGACGTGGTCGTCTGCCACGCCGGCCACGGCACCCTGCTGCGGGCCCTGTCGGCCGGCAAGCCGGTGATCGCCGTCCCGGCCACGGGCGACATGTACGAGAACGCGGCCCGCCTGGCCTGGTCCGGCGCCGGCATCCGCCTGCCGCGACGGCTCGCCGGGGCGCGGGCGCTGCGCACGGCCGTCCTCCAGGCGGTCTCGGACCCCTCCTACGCGGCCCGCGCCGCCGAGATCGCCGCGTGGGTGGCGGCGGGCGACGGCACCGATCGCGGTGCCCCGCTGGTCGAGGCCCTGGCGGCACGCGGCAAGGGCTGACCGGGCGCTCGCGGCGGACCTCGGCCGCGGCACGCCGCGCGCCCGGCGGATCGCGTACCATCCCCGTCGCGTTCCGGGGTAGCTCAATGGCAGAGCATTCGACTGTTAATCGAAGGGTTGCGGGTTCGAGTCCCGCCCCCGGAGCCTGAAGGAAGCCCAGCCGCCGCTGGGCTTCTGTCGTTCTGGGCCTCCCGCCCGAAGGCGAGGCGGTCAGTACCAGACGATCCTGAAGCGCTGGCCGGAGCAGTACCGGCGGAGCTTGATCCCCTGGACAGCGCCCGCGCCGCGGTTCTGGGAGCTGTCGACGAGGGCGACGTCCGCCCTGACCGTGGTCCGGGCCATCGCCATGGGGTACTCGTCGCGGTCCCGGCCCGGGGCCGTCGCGTACGCCGACAGGAGCCTGGACCGCCGGCCCGACGCACCCGCCCGGTTGATCGTCAGGACCCGGGGATACCCCTTCCGGATGGCCCGCTCCCAGTGCTTGCGGACGGCCGGGTACTTCGTCCTCGACAGGCCGACGTCGACGACGCGGCCGACGACCGTGCACCCCGCCGGGTCGGCCGAGCCGGGCACCACCGTCGGGGTCGGGTCGGGTGTGGGTGTCGGAGTGGTCGGCGAAGCAGGGGCCGGCTGCGGCGCGGGTGCGGGTGGCTGCGCGGGCTCGCTCGGCGCGGGAGCCGGGGCGGCCGGTCCGGCGCACGGGCACGGGAGGCTCTCGCAGTAGATGCCGTCGCCGTCGCCGTCCCGGGTGTTCGCCGCGGCCTGGGCGGCCGCCTGGGTCGCGAACTGCGCGCAGGTGGCCGCCTGGGCCGGCTCCGTGCCGTGGGGCAGCCCGCCGACCGCGAGCGCGAGCGCCGCCAGCGCGGCGAGGAGTAGTCGGAAGAGGCGCACGCGGGACACGGCGCCGAACGTACCCGGATCGGCACTGTTCGCCACGAAGTCTCAACGTTCGTTGCCGGCCCGACGCAGGTGTCACTCCCCCTCGCAGGCCCGACCGTCCCCGTCCGGGTCGTGCGCCGGGTCCGAGCCCGGGGCCACGCGGAACTCCCGGCCGATCGACGCGCAGTCGATGCCGAGGTACTCGTTCGGCGAGACGAGCTGGGTCGACGGGCGGGGCTCGGACGGCTCCAGGGCGGCCCGGGCCCGCGCGATCGCGGCGCGCGAGCGGGTGCTGCTCATCACGGCGTCCGCGCGGCGGGCGAGCCGCAGCGCGGCGGCGGGGTCGACGGCCTGTGCACGGTCCGCCTGCTCGAGCAGGCGCGTCGCACGCTCTCCGGCGGCCGTCGCCGCCGGCAGCGTCGCCCGCGATGCCCGACAGACCCCGGGAGTCGCCCACCGGTAGGAGGCGTAGGCGCCGACGGTCCGGGTCCGGGCCGCGGCGACCGCCCGGTCCCGCGCCGAGCGGGCGTCGCGGGCGCAGGCCGCCCGCCGCACCCGGGCGTCGGCGGGGTCGACCGTCCCGTCGGGTCGCAGCCGCACCCGCTCGGTCGTGAAGGCGGTGCGCGGCACGTCGCACCGGGCGCCCCCGGCATCCGGGCGCAGGTCGCCCTGGAGCGCGCGACAGGCGTCCGCCCGTGCGTCCCCTCCCCCCGACCCACCGGTGCCCGACAGCAGGACGACGGCGACGAGGACCAGGACGATCGCCGCGCCGGCGACCGCGACGCGGGGCCCCGGGCGACCGGGGACGGAGGACGATCTGGACGATGGGCGACGCACTGCGACGGCGCACGGTAGCGCGACCTGGTGTTTCGCCCCGGCCCGCACCGGACACCGTGGATCCATGAGCACCGACACCGATCCCTTCGACCTCGAGCGCTTCGTCGAGGCGCAGGACGCCGGCGACACCTACGGCGCGGCGGTGGCCGAGCTGTCGCGCGGGCGCAAGACCAGCCACTGGATGTGGTTCGTCTTCCCGCAGGTCGCAGGCCTGGGCAGCAGCCCGACCGCACGGCGCTTCGCGATCTCAGGGCTGGAGGAGGCCCGCGCCTACCTGCGCCACCCGGTGCTCGGACCGCGACTGCGCGAGAGCGTCGACGCGCTGCTGGCCGTCACCGGGGCGTCGGCCGAGGAGGTCCTCGGCGGGATCGATGCGCTCAAGCTGCGCTCCTCGATGACCCTGTTCCTACGCGCCGCGCCGGACGAGGAGCGGTTCTCGGACGTCCTGCACCGCCACTACGGCGGCCGCACCGACGACGCGACGGACGAGCAGCTGCGCGGGACCTGAGGCCCCGGGCCGCGGAGGCGTCCCCGCCGCCCGCGGTGCAGACCGTCGGTCGACTCCCGATCGACGGTCGGGAGTCGACCGACGGCCGGGTGCCGATCGACGGTCGGGGAGGCCGGGGAGCGCCGCGGGCGCCTTCCGGGACCTCGGCCGCCGCCGACGGCGCTACTGGCCGCCGACGCGCGACTGGACCTGGCCGAGCATCGCCCGTCCCTGGCTCGTCAGCTGCCAGACCCCGAGATCCGACGACGGACCACTGGCCAGGCCGTGGGCGTCGAGCCAGGTCAGGGCCTCGGAGCCGCGGCCGGGAGCGTCGGCGCCGGACAGGTCGTCCGACAGGTCGACGACGAGGCGGTCGTGCCGGCGTGGCCGCTCGGCCACCATCGCGAGGGCGCGACAGTGGTCGTCGGTGAGTGCGGCGATGGTGGTGGTCATCGGCGGTCGGTTCCCTCTCGTCGCAGGTCGTCCGGACCGCCGGCGCACCCCGTGGCACGCAGGTCGGAGGACTCGATCGGGAGTCTGCCGGGCCGATCGGCGGGAACCCCTGGACAGGCGGACAATCTGCGGACCGCGGGACCCGCCCCGCGTGCGCATCCGGGCTCCGGGGCCACGCACCGCTCCCCGGCGACGGCACGCCCCTGGGCCCGCGACGGACCCGCATCGAGGCCGACGCCGCGGCCGGGGTCTGCCGGCCGGGGTCCCGCCGACCCCGGCTCTACCCTGCCCGGCGTGCCCCGCGCCCTCCGCCCCCTGCTCGCGCTGCTGCTGGCCGCCGTGGTCGCGCTGGTCGTGCTCGTGGCGGGCGGCCCCGCGGGCCCCGGTCCTGCGACCCGCATGGAGGCGGACACCGGCTCCCGGCCCTCGACCCGCACCGCGGCGGACCCCGTGGGGTGCCGGCGGACCGACCGCGTCGTCGACGTCGGGCTGTCGAGCACGAGGTACCCGCTCGTCCGCGAGCACTGGGACCGGGCGATCGCTGCCGGCCGGCCGCGCGTGCTGACGCTCCGGCGCGAAGGCGCGTCGCGGCGACGCTCCCGGCTGCTGGCCGGCGTGCCCACGCGGCCGGGCGAGGACCGCGACGAGTACCCGCCCGCCGCCGCCCGCGCAACCGTCGACGCGGACGTCGCCTACGTCGACGCACGGCAGAACCGCGGCGCTGGATCCGTCCAGGGGCTGAAGCTGCGCCGGTACTGCTCCGGCCAGCGGTTCCGCTTCGTCTGGTACTGACACCGGGGCCGCGGACGCGGACCGCTCTCAGCCCCCGCGGGGGTCCTCGACGAGCGGCAGGTCCTCGAGCGCCAGGCGGTGCTCGAGGTACTCGTCGGTGATCGGCGCCCACCGGTCGGGGTGCGGCAGCTCCTCCGTGGGCACGTCGAGCAGGCTGCCGAGCGCGTCGATCCACGCGGCGCCGTCCGCGACCGGCACGACGTGGAGCATCTGCAGCTCGAGGGCGACGTTGTGGACCTCGACCTGCAGACGTGGGCGACCCTCGCCGACGCCGGGCCGCAGGTTCGTCACCAGGTGCAGGCCGTGCTCCTGCGCCACGGGCTCGAACCGCGCCGCGCTCTCGATGATGTCGCCCCAGGCGGTCATGCGTGCGGCCGTGGCTGTGTGCCGGTCATCACTCCCGACAGTGTGGCGCACGGGACGCCGGTCCGGCAACCCGCTCACGCCGTGCGGCGCGGACCCTTCCAGATCTCGCCGGCACCGACGTCGATCCGCTTCTCGAGCTCCATGCGACGCAGGACGAGGTGGCTGGGGTTGCCGCCCTCCTGCAGGGTGCGTCCGGAGCGCAGCTGCTCGCGGACGACGCTCAGCTCGAGCTCCAGACCCCGCAGCTCGGCGGCCGCGGTCGACGGGTGCTCGACGGCCCGGGCCTTGTCGAGGACGAGGTCGAGCATCCGCCGGGTGGAGTCGTCCGGCGAGCTCGGCCGGTCCGCGCCGGAGCGCAGGGCCTCGCGCAGCGCGACCGCCGTGCTGCGGTGGACGTCGCGGCCCATCTGCGTGTCGATGCGGTGGTCGTCGAGCAGCCCCGCGGCCTCGGGGCCGGCCGCCCAGCACTCCGCCAGGAACGACAGCTCGGCCCGGGCGACGGCGTCCGACCCGCCGACGGCCGGCCGCACCGGCCTCGGGGCCGGGACCTGGGGCCGCGGAGGGCCCGCGGACCACGATCCGCCGGATCCGCCGGAGCCCGGTCGGCCGCCCTGGTCCGACCGTCCGCCGCCGCCCGGTCGCCCGGCCTGGTCGCCGGGGGCCCCACCGTTCGGCCGCCCGCCCCGGGCCGCACCGCCGGGCGCCCCGCCGGGGCGGCGGGCGTCCGTCCGCGTCGGTGGTGCCGGCGCCGCGTTGTCCAGGAAGGCCTGAAGGGCCGTGGGGTCCAGACGCAGGCGACCGGCCGCGTGCTGCATCAGCTCCATGTGCAGGACCCCGGGGGGCTGCTGGGCGAAGACCGGCCGCAGCTGTTCGATCGCGCGGTCCTTGCCCTCCGACGTGCTCAGGTCGGACTGGTCGAGGACGTGCCCGACGTGGAAGCGGCCGAGCGCCATCGGCTCGGCGAACGCCCGGGTCAGCGCCTCGGGGCCGCGCTTGAGCAGCAGGTCCGCGGGGTCCATCCCGTCGGGCACCAGGACCACGCGCAGCTTGAGCCCGGAGCCCGCGGCGAGCTGCGCGGCCCGGAGCATCGCCTCGCGCCCGGCCCGGTCCGCGTCGAGCGCCAGGATCACCGACGGTGCCAGCTTGCCGAGCGCGACGATCTGCTCGGGCGTCAGCGCGGTGCCCATCAGGCCGACCGCGTTGGTCAGGCCCGCCTGGTGCAGCGCGATGACGTCGGTGTAGCCCTCGCAGAGGATGACCTCCCCCGTGCGGGCGGCCTGCTTGCGGGCGATGTGCGCCGCGAAGAGGTGGCGGCCCTTGCGGTAGACGACCCCGTCGGACGAGTTGATGTACTTCGGCTTCTGCTCCGGGTCCAGGGCCCGACCGCCGAACCCCAGGATGCGCCCGCGGCGGTCCGACAGGGGGAACATGATCCGCCGGCGGAAGCGGTCGTAGAGGTCGTCCCGTCCGTCGCGGCCGCGCTGCACGGCGCCGGCGGCCAGGAGCTCGTCGACCGCGTAGCCGGCCGCGAGCGAGCCCTGCAGGACCGGGTTGCCCCGTCGCGGCGAGTAGCCGACCCGGAACGCCCGCAGCAGGTCCGGGTCCAGCCCGCGGCGCTGCAGCTCGCGGCGGGCGTCCGCGCCCTCCTGCGACTCCCAGAGCTGCCGCTCGTAGTAGCGCGACGTGCGGTCCAGCAGCTCGAGCAGCCGCTTCTCCCTCGCGCGCCGGGCGGCCGTCTCGGGGTCCTCCTCGGGCGTCTTGAGCTGGATCCCCGCACGGTCGGCCAGCAGCTCGACCGCGCCGGCGAAGTCGACGCCCTCGGTGAGCTCGACCCACTTGAAGACGTTGCCGCCCTCACCGCAGCCGAAGCAGTGGAAGAGCTTGTCGTCCGGCTTGATCGACATGGACGGCGTGCGCTCGTCGTGGAAGGGACAGAGGCACATGTAGCTGCCCACCCCGGCCCGCTGCAGCTCGCAGCGCTGCTCCACGAGCGCCGCGAAGTCGGTGGCGTCGCGGACGCGGTCGATGTCCTCCTCGGCGATGCGCGCCACCGGGTGCCGCCCTACCCCGCGTGCACGCGGGGGATCACGAGGTCCGCGTACGCGCGCAGCGCGTAGCGGTCGGTCATGCCGGCGACCCAGTCCGTCGCGCGCTGCAGGGCGTCCGCGTCGGGATCCGCCTCGCGCTGCACGTGGTACTGGTCCCACCCGCCGTCGGCCGGGCCTATGGGCAGCCGGGCGGCGGGCGGTGCCTCGCCGTCGTCGTCGGCGGACGTCTCGAGGTGGTGGTCGAAGAGCCGCCGGACGAGCTCGTGGGCGCGACGGTGCTCGGCCTGCGCCGCGGGTGCCAGGTAGACGTGCTCGAACATCCAGGTGCGCAGGGCGTCCATCGCCTCGCCGGCCGCGTCGCCCTGGGCGATGTCGCCCGCCGCGCGCGAGGTCTCGACGAGGTCCTGCACGAGCCGGTCGATGCGCCGCGAGGGCGTCGGTCCCAGCTCGCCGATCGGGCCGGCGGGCAGGTCGCGCTCGCGCAGCACGCCTGCGCGGATCGCGTCGTCGATGTCGTGGTTGAGGTAGGCGATGCGGTCGACGATGCGGACGATCCGTCCCTCGAGCGTGCGCGGCATCGGCGACCGGCCCGAGTGCCCCGCGACGCCGTCGACGACGTCCGCGCAGAGGTTCAGCGCCCGGCCGCCGACCTCGCGCACCGTGCTGGGCGCGTCCTCGAGCGTCGTGATGATCCGGACGGAGTGCTCCCAGTGCCGGAACCGCCGGCCGTGGGGCTTCAGGCACGCGTCCAGCGCGTCCTCGCCGATGTGCCCGAACGGGGCGTGGCCCAGGTCGTGCGCCAGGCCGACGGCCTCGACGAGGTCCTCGTTGAGCTCCAGCGCGCGGGCGACCGTGCGGGCGATGCCGGTGACCTCGAGCGTGTGGGTCAGCCGCGTGCGGTAGTGGTCGCCCTCCGGCGCCAGGAACACCTGGGTCTTGTGCTTGAGCCGCCGGAACGCCTTGGAGTGGACGACGCGGTCGCGGTCGCGCTGCAGCGGCGTGCGCAGCGGGTCGTCCTGCTCGTCGGCGGCGCGCCCCGTCGGCCAGGTGCGGGCCGCGGCGGGCGCGAGGAACGCGTCCTCGAACGCGCGGCGCCGGGCGTGCGGGTCGCCGAGGCTCGAGGTGGGGGCGACGGCGGACATCGGTCCCCATGATCGCACCCCGGGGTCCCGGAGCCGGGGACGACACGATGTCGGCCCGCGTCGCCACGCGGAGCGCCGTCCCGAGGCGCGCCGGCGGTCGGTCGGGGCGGGCTCCGCGGCCCCTCGGTCGGCACCCGGAGCGCCGGACCGTCGTCAGTCGTCGCGGGCCCGCAGGTCGACGCCGAGGTGGTGCATCGCGATGCCCTCGAACGCCCGCGCCACCTGGCGGGACGGACGCTCACCGAGCCGGGGCGCGGCCGACAGCGGGGCGCCGAGGGCGTCGACCATGAACGACAGCGACTCCGCGGCGATGCCCGGGGCGCCCGCCTGGTGGCTCGCGCAGACGACGCCGCCACCGGCCGCGTCGAAGCCGACGAGGTGCTCGGCACGGCCGCAGTGCACGCACGCACCGAGCGCGGGCGGGACCCCGAGCGCGTAGAGGAGCTTCAGCCGGAACGCCTGCTGCAGCCCCTCGTGCGCCTCGTCGGGGCGGGCGTCCAGCAGGGCCAGGAGCGTGCGGACGAGGCCGTGGACCCGCTCCGCCGGCTCGTCGGGCGCCGCGGTGCGGTCCACCACGTGGCAGGCGCGCTGGGCGTGCGTCAGCGCCGCGTGGCTCGTGAGGATCCGGTGGTGCACCACGACCGTGTCGGCGCCGACGACGGTGTGCAGGTCGCTGCGACCGCGGATCAGCTCGAGACGCACCACCGACAGCGGCTCGAGGCGCCCGCCGAGCTTGCTCTTCGGCCGACGCGCCCCGCGGGCGACGGCGCCGATCCGGCCGTGCTCGGGCGTGATCGCGTGGAGGATGCGGTCCGCCTCGCCGTACCGCATGGAGCGGAGCACGACGGCCTCCGTGCTCACTCGCGTGCCGCTCACGGGCCTACTATACTTTGTGAAGTCATGAGTTCGATCACGGTCTACACCACGAACGCCTGCCCCTTCTGCGTCCGCGCCAAGGCGCTGCTCGACAAGCGGGGCCTCCCCTACGAGGAGGTCAACCTCGGGCGCGATCCCGAGACGCGGGCCGAGCTCGCGCAGAAGACGGGGATGATGACGTTCCCGCAGATCCTCATCGACGAGCAGCTCGTCGGCGGGTTCGACGAGCTGTCGGCGGCCGACAAGTCCGGTCGCCTCAAGGAGCTCGTCGGCGCCTGAGCCGCGACCCGGGCCGCGCCCGGGTCACCCCGCCGCCGGCCGCCGCCGCGCCCGAGGGCGCGGTTGGCAGCGGTCGCAGCTGTAGGTCCCCCGTCCCGCGACGACGCGCTTGATCACCGGCGCGCCGCAGGCCGGGCACGGCAGGCCCGCGCGCCGGTGGACCGCGAAGTCGTTCTGGAACCACCCCTCGACGCCGTCGACGTGACGGAAGTCGTCGATCGTCGCGCCGCCCGAGGCGATCCCGTGCTCCAGGGACACCCGCACGCCCTCCGCGAGCAGCGCGCACTGCGACCGGGTCAGCCGGTCCCCCGGCCGCTGCGGGTGGACGCGCGCGAAGAACAGCGCCTCGTCGGCGTAGATGTTGCCCACGCCCGCGACGACCAGCTGGTCGAGCAGGAGCGCCTTGATCGGGGACCGGCGGGTCCGGACCGCGGCGTGCAGCGCGGCGCCGTCGAACGCGTCGCCGAGGGGCTCGGGACCGAGGCGGTCGTCCAGGTACGCGGCCGCCGCGGCGTCGTCGGCGAAGAACCGCCCCGTCCCGAAGCGGCGCGGGTCGCAGAAACGCACGACGGTCCCGTCGTCGAGCGTCAGGACGACCCGCTGGTAGGGCACGTCGTCCGCGGCGCCGACGAGCAGCGTGCCGGTCATGCGCAGGTGCAGCAGGAGGGTGCCGGCGTCCGTCCGCCAGACGAGGTGCTTGCCGCGGCGCTGCAGCGCGAGGATCCGTCGTCCGACGAGGGCGGCCTCCGTGCCCGCGACGTCGTCCGGGTCGCACCAGCGGGGGTCGAGGATCTCGAGCCCCTCGACGATCCGGCCCTCGAGGTGCGGCCGCAGCTGCCGCGTGATCGTCTCCACCTCGGGCAGCTCGGGCACCCCTCCGACGGTACGGACCGGGCACGGGCGACGCCTCGTGGAGCGGGTGGGCGGGCTCAGCCGCCGGGGACCGGGGCGGCGTCCGGCAGGAACGAGCGACCCGGCACCCGGTCGGTGCCGGCGCCCGACAGCCAGTGCAGGACGGTCGCCCCGACGTCGGCCAGGGTCCCGTCGTGCCGGGAGCTCAGCGGGGCACCGTCGGGACCGGCGGCCACCGCCAGCAGCGGCGCGTGCTCGCGGGTGTGGAAGGCGTGGGGCGCGGCGGGATCGACGCCGTGGTCGGCGGTCAGGACGAGCAGGTCGGAGGGCCGCAGCCGCGGCAGCCACCGGCCGACCGCGGCGTCGACGCCCCGCAGGGCCGCGTGGAAGCCGGCGGTGTCCTTGCGGTGGCCGTAGCGGTCGTCGGTCTCGACGAGGTTGACGAACGCGAGTCCGCCGGGGAGCGCGTCGAGCAGCCCGTCGACCGCCTCGATGCCGGCCGCGTTGGTCGACGCCGGGGTGGTCGCGTCGAAGCCGCGGCCCGCGAAGACGTCGACGACCTTGCCGACGCCGTGCACCGGGACGCCGCGGTCGCGCAGCTCGTCGAGGTGCGACCGCGACGGTGCGGGGGTCGCGACGTCGAGCCGACCGCCCGTGCGGCGGAAGGCCCCGGGAGGCCCGGTGAACGGCCGGGCGATCACGCGTGCGGGGCGCGAGGCGTCGGGCAGGCCCGTGTGGAGCCGGCGGCAGAGCGCGTGGAGCTCCCCCTCGGCGAGGACGTCGGCATGTGCGGCGACCTGCAGCACCGAGTCCACCGACGACGTGTAGAGGATCGGCCGACCGCTGCGCAGGTGCTCCGGCCCCCAGCGGTCCAGCGCGCGCAGACCGTCGCTGACCGCACCGCTCAGGAGCGGCAGGCCGGCGGCCCGGCCCATCAGGCCGAGCTCGTCGGCGGGCACGCCGGTCGGCCAGCTCGGCAGCTCGTCGGGGGCGGCGACGCCCATGAGGCCCCAGTGGCCGGAGATCGAGTCCTTGCCCGGACCGATCGCGGCGAGCCGTCCGTGGACGGCGGGCCGGGGCGACGGCGGGACGCCCTGCACGGCGGTCAGGTGCCCCAGGCCGAGGCCGCCGAGGACCGGCAGGTCGAGGCCGCCCTCCAGTCGCGCCAGGTGGCCGATCGTGTCGCAGCCGGCGTCCCCGTAGTCGGCGGCGTCGGGCAGGGCACCCACCCCGCAGGCGTCGAGCACGACGACGAACGCACGACGGGCCGTCGACGGGCGGTCCGGCCCGCTCACCGGCCGTCGCCGGGCACCTCGTCCTGGGCGCGGACGCGGCGCCAGTCCGGGGCGATGGTCAGGGAGCGCAGCACGGGCCGGAAGACGGTCTCGTCGATGCGGCGGAACGACGAGTTCGTGGAGTACGCGTCGATGACGATCTCGCGCCCACCGACGAAGACGTGGGTGGAGCGGATCGTGCGCGGGCGACCGAGGACGTTCGCCGTCCCACGGACCTGGATCGCGGGGAGCCCGTCGTAGCGCGTCACGACCGCGGCCTTGCGGACGAAGCTCGCCTCGCGCTGACGTGACGCGGAGAGCAGGTCGCGGCGGGCGACCTGCAGCTCCTCGCGCGTCGCCGGCCCCTTCCGGCCGCGGGGGTAGATCCAGATCGAGACGATCCCCGGACCGCTCGAGACGACGCAGCGCAGGTACGGCTGGTTCTCGTCGGGGAGCGCGCCGCGGTCGTCGCACCCGCGCGTGGTCCACGGGTCGCGCGGCAGCTTGACCAGGGTGCCCAGGCCGATGTTCTGCACCGTGAAGCCCCCGCTCGGCGGCGACGGCCGGACGATCTCGGTGGGCCGCGTGCGCTCGCGTCCCCCGCCGAGGAGCGGCATCAGCAGGATCGCGACGGCGAAGACCACGACCGCGGCGGGCCCCAGACGGAACCAGGACCGGCGATCGGCGGCGGGACGGGCGCCGGGCGGACCGAACGTCGGGCGCCGCGGGATGCGACGAGGCGTGCGCGGGGCGGAGGCCACCGGGCGATTCTGGCGCACCGGGTGGATCGGCGCCCCGGGGCCCCACCGACCGATCAGGCGTGCTGGGCGCGCGGGTGCGCGTCCCGGTACACGTCCTGCAGGCGTTGGGCCGAGAGGTGCGTGTACATCTGCGTCGTGGCGATGTCGGCGTGGCCGAGCATCTCCTGCAGGGTCCGCAGGTCGCAGCCGCCGGCCAGCAGGTGGGTCGCGAAGCTGTGGCGCAGGGTGTGCGGGCTCATGCGGTCGTCGAGGCCGGCGCTCTTGGCGTGGCGCTGGACGATCTTGTAGAGCCCCTGCCGGCTGAGCTTCCCGCCGCGCGCGTTGACGAAGAGCGCGCGTTCACTGCCTCCGCCGACCATCGTGCCGCGGCCGTCGCGGACGTACCGCACGAGCGCGTCGATCGCCCGCCGTCCGACCGGGACCATCCGCTCCTTGCTGCCCTTGCCACGGGCACGGAGCATCGCGTCCTCCAGGTCGACGTCGCCGATCTCCAGACCCGTGGCCTCGCTGGCGCGCAGGCCGCAGGCGTACATCAGCTCGAGGATCGCCTTGTCGCGCAGCACGATCGGCTCGGCGCTGCCGTCGCGGCCGGGCATCGCCAGGAGCTTGGCGACCTCGGCGCGGGTCAGGACCTTCGGCAGCTGTTCGCGCTTCTGGGGCCCGCGCACGTCGGCGGTCGGGTCCGCATCGAGCAGCCCCTCGCGACGGACGTGGCGGTAGAAGGACCGCAGGCAGGCGGCCTTGCGCTGCACGGTCGCCGCGGCGGCAGGCTTGCGCACCGTGCCCTCGGGGCCCGGGCTGCCCCCGGCCAGGCCGTCGAGGAAGGCGCTGATGTCCTCACCCGTGGCGCTCAGCACGTCGTGCTCGCGTGCCTCCATGAACTGGGCGTACTGGCCCAGATCGGACCGGTAGGCGTCGAGGGTGTTGCGCGACAGGCCGCGCTCGAACTCCAGGTACGCCAGGAAGTCGAGGACGAGCCCCTGGACGGTGGGGAGCGTGGTGGCCGCGGCGGTTGGCTGCATGGACGCCGTCTGGATGCGCCCTCCCGGCCCGGCCCCCTGCCGCGTGCAACGGGCCGCCCGCCCGTTGCAACGAACGGTGCGACGGCGCGGATCCCCCCGGTCCTGACGACGGAGGGCGACACGCCGCCCCCGAACCGTCCCGAGGGCGCGCGCGAGGGGATTATCCTGCGGGTCGTGAGAGCACTGAACGGCGTCGCCGTCGTCCCGCTGGTCGCCCTGGCCGTCGCGCTGACCGGGTGCGGTGCGAAGGACGACGTCGCCCCGCCGGCCGACGCGCTCCCGAGCGGGGGCGGGCGCCCGCCCGCGACGGTCGGCCTCCCGTCCGACCCGAACGACCGTGCGAGCCCGAAGGGCGTCGTGATGCTCGTCCGTGGCGGCGGCTGGGCCGGTCCGGATCCCGCGACGATGCGGGCGCAGCGTCCCGCGGCGCGCTTCCTGCAGGAGTCCGGCTTCATCACGGTCTCGCCCGACTACCGTGCGGGGACGCAGGGGTTCCGCGACCTCCTCGCCCGCTACGACCAGACCCGGAAGCGGTTCCCGAACGACCGCGTCTGCCTCTTCGGGCAGTCGGCCGGCGGGCACCTCGCACTCCTCGTCGCCTCGCGACGCCCCGACGTGGCGTGCGTCGTGAGCCAGGCGGCCCCGACCGACCTCACCGCGCTCGCCCGCGACGCGCCCGGCGCCCCGACCGCCGGGTGGGCGCGTCGCGCGTTCGGTGCGGACGGCCTGCGCAGGTACAGCCCCAGCGCCGTGGCGTCGACGCTGCGGATGCCCGTCCTCCAGATCGCGGCGGAGAACGACCGGTACGTCCCCATCGCCCAGGTGCGCCGGCTCGAGAGCGCGCTGCCCGCCGGTCGGCTCGTCGTCCTCGGGGCAGGGTCCGCGCCGTTCGTGCACTCCACCGTCGACGCGGACCAGCTCGCGAAGGCGGGCGAGACGCAGAACGCGTTCCTCGAACGGAGCCTCGCCTCGAGCGGCGGGCGCGGGACGACGCCGTGAGGCTCCCCGGGTGCTCGTCGCTCGTGCACGTGCGACCACGCCCCGACGGACGTAGGATGCGCCGACATGGCACCGACAGGGGCTGAGACGCCCGCACCAGCGGACCACGAGCGGCCGGACGACGCCTCGACGACCCCCCGGATCACCGTCGTGATCCCGGTCTGGGGCGCCCACGCCGCGTACGTCCCCGAGGCCGTGGCGACGGTGCTGCAGGACGACGTCCCGGTCCGGGTGCTCCTCGTTGACAACGCCGCCGACGAGCCCGTGCCCGCACCGGTCGGGGCGGAGGTCCTGCGGCTGCCGGAGCGCCTAGCCGTCGGTGCGGCACGCAACGCCGGCCTGTGGGCGGTCCGCACGCCGTACGTCATGTTCTGGGACGCGGACGACCTGATGCTCCCGGGGACGCTGACGCGCCTGATGTCCGTCCTCGACGCGGACCCGGGGACCGTGGCCGTCACGGCGCAGAGCCGGACCTGGACGCCCGAGGGCGGCCCCCGCGAGATCTGGCCGTGGCCCCGCGACCCGATGTACCGCTTGTGCAACCGGCGGCGGCTGTTCGCCCTGATCTCGACCGTCCTCAACCCGTTCACGACGACGGGACCGGCGCTGCTGCGCACCGCGCCGACGAAGGACGCCGGCGGGTTCGCCGAGGAGATCGAGTTCTTCGAGGACTGGTCGCTGTCGACGCACCTCGCCATCCGCGGACGGGTGCGGATGCTTCGCGCGGAGGGCCGGCTCTACCGCGTCCACGGCGACTCGCTGAGCCTCGGGCATCTCGACCACCCCGACCAGCGGCTGTGGCTCGCCGGCATGCGCCGACGCATCCGCCGCGACCCCGTGACGCCGGTCTGGCTCCGGGTGGCGATGCCGCTTGTGTGGGTCGGCCACGTCCTCCGCGTCCGCCGCGCGGTCCGGCCCGACGTCGGGCTGGGGCTCTACGAGGACGCGCTCGGTCAGGGTGGCGCGACCCCTGGTGCGGCGGACGCCGGGGCCCCGACGCCGGGACCGGGGACGCCGTAGCCGCCGCGTCACGGCCGACGCCGCTCGCCGTCAGGGCGTGCGGTCGACCTCACGGGAGAACGACGACTCGCGCATCGGCTCGACGACGCCGCGCTTGACCACCGAGTTCGGCGGGACGTCGGACGTCACGAAGTTCGCTGCGCCGACGATGGACCCCTCGCCGATCGTGACGTTGCCGATGATGATCGCTCCCGGGTAGATGGCGACCCGGTCGCCGATCCTCGGTGCCCGGCCGTGGGCGTCCCCGCCGATCGACACGTTGTGGGAGATCAGCACCTCCGACCCCAGGTGCACGCCGGGCCCGATGAGGATCCCCATCGGGTGGGGCAGCCGGAGGCCCGGACCGATCTCGATGTGACCGGTCCAGTCCATGCCGTGCTTCGACACGAGGACCTGCCGCCAGAACCACCCCAGGTACCGCGGGGAGGCGTTCGCCAGCCGGTACAGCAGCACGGCGTGGAGCGACGGGTTCGTCACGAGGCGCGGGAGGAAGGCGAGCCGGCTCTTCCGGGGCGAGTCGCCCCGGTCCCGGTACAGCGCGCGGTAGTCGGCGGTGAAGAGTTCCCAGAACGTGGGGGCCATCGGATTCCCGTGTCGGTCGGTGGGGCGTCGCAGTATAGGTCGGTGGGCGAGCGCGATCCGGAGGCCTCAGCGACCGTCCGTCCGCTGCGCCAGCACGACGAGATCCCAGGGGCGCCCGAGTCGCAGGCGCCGGTCCAGATGGGCGACGAGGCGCACCACGCCGGCGGGGACGTAGCCCACCGTGGGGTCGCCGAACACGACGCGCCCCTGGAGGCGCCAGACCGCGATCAGCGCCCGCAGGAGCCCGTACATGCAGGTGCCACGCGCCAGGACGGTGAAGCCCGCGTCGCGCAGGAGCGCGTCGAGCTGCGCCGGGGCGTAGCCCTCCCGGACGTGGGCGGGATCGAACGGCGCGGGGGGCATCGGCACGCTCACGAGCGCCGTGCCGCCCGGCCGGACGACCCGTGCGAGCTCGGTGGCCGCCCGGCGCTCGTCCTCGATGTGCTCGAGGACCTCGAAGCACACCGCGCTGTCGAAGGACGCGTCGTCGAACGGCAGGTCGGTCAGGGACGCGCGGTGTTGGGTGTGCCCCGGACGATCGTCGCCGGCGGGCGGGTCGAGGTCCACGTGGGCGACGCTCCGGACGCCGCGCTGCTCCGCGAGGAACGCGTCGTACAGGCCGTCCCGACCGGACCCCGCGTCGAGCACGGCGCCCGTCACCCCCGGGCCGCCCGCGACCAGGGCGCGGAGCACCGGCGTCTGCGCGATGCGCCGGGCGTCGTCGAACTGCCCGGGCCGGAGCGGTCCCCGGGCGAGGAGGCGACCGATGCGCCGTGCGGTCCCGCCCCGCCCGACCGGAGGGGCGTCGGCCGTTGTCTCGTCCCGCGGGACCGCCGCCGTCACGGGCGATCCGCCGTCCCCCACGCTCATCGGGCCCGCAACCACATGGATCCGGGGTTGAACGCGTGCGCCATCTGCGGCACCGCCCGCGCCACGACGTCGGGGTGCTCCCGGGCCAGCGCGGCGTTCCCCAGGACGACCTCGTAGCGGTCGTTGCCCGACAGGTAGGCCTGCAGCAGGTACTGCTCGGCCCAGTAGACCTCGAGGTCGGAGAACCACGCCTTGGGGTACTCCCACGGGAGGAAGATGTCGTGGATGTGGACGAGGACGCCCGGGCGCAGCCGCGGGAGGACCTCGAGGATCACGAAGTTGACGTCGCTCCCGAGCTTCACGGTGTGGGTCGTGTCGACGAACAGGACGTCGCCCGCCTCGAGCTCCTCGAACCTGGCGAGCGGCACGTCGACCGCCGACACGAGGTGCAGGTCGGCGCTGGCCCGGATGGCCGTCCGGAGCTCCTCCCGCGCGAACGGGTCGTAGACGTCGTGGCGCAGCGGCGAGCCATCGGCGGCGTTCTTGGCGGCCGCGGCGGCGATCACCGTCGTGGAGTGCCCCGACCCCAGCTCCACGACCCGACCGGGCGCCGCCCAGCGGATGACGGCGTGCAGGACGTCGGCGTCCAGCGGACCGAAGAACCCGTTGGCGTAGTGGTACTCCGCAGGGTCGGCCCCCGGCTCGACGGGCGGGGTGAACTCGGGGAACCGGGGCGCCAGGTCCTGCTCGAACGTCGCGCGCTGTGCGTCGAGGTCGAACGCGACGCCCGGCATCGCGCTCGGCGTGCTCCAGCGGGCGGGGGGCTCGGCCCGCCAGTCGGGCACCGGGCTGTAGAAGTCGCGCCGCACCACGTCGAACCCGAGCGCGCCGCCGGTGCGCTGGAGCGCGGCGCGGAGGCCCAGGCGCCTGGCGGCGTGCCGGAGGGCGGCCGTTCTGTTCATGTCTGGTCCTGTTCCGTGGGACGGCGTCGACGGCGTCGACGGGGGTTGGCGAGGTGAAGGTACCGTGCGCGGAGGCCGTCGATCGAGGCCGATGCGGGGAACTCGTCGCGCACCCGGCGACGGCCACGGGCGGCCAGCGCGGCCCGGCGGTCCAGGTCCTCCAGCAGCGCGACGACGGCGTCGGCCAGGCCGTCGCGGTCGCCCTCGGGGACGATCTCCCCGGCGTCTCCCAGGACCTCGGAGAGGGACCCGCTGTCGTAGGCGACGACGGGCGTCCCGGCCTGCATGGCCTCGGCGACCGCCAGCCCGAACCCCTCGCGCCACCCACCGGGGTCGCGCACGCTGGGGGCCACGAGCACGTCGCCGCCCGCGATGAGCTCGACCGCGTCGGAGCGGTGCCCGGTGAGCACGACGCGGTCGCCCACGCCCGTCACCTCGGCCGCGCGGAGGATCTCCTCGTCGAGACCCGGGAACGCCGGGTCCGACGGGCCGACCAGCAGGACGCGGACCGTCGGCCGGCGCGCGACGATGCGCGGGAGCGCGGCCACGAGCTCGAGCTGGCCCTTCCCCAGCGCGATCCGGCCCACGAGGACGAGGACCTCGGGCGCAGCCTCGCCCCCGGCGTCGTGTCGGGGGTCCTCCCCCGCCCCGTCCGCCGCGTCGTCCGGTCCGCCGAGCCCCAGGGCGGCGAGCACGCGGGCGCGACCGGTGGCGCGGTCCACGGTGCGCTCGGGGATGCCGTTGCGGACGACGCCGGCCCGCCGGCGCCGTCGCGCGAACGGTGCCATCACGGTGCGGCTCACCCCGACGACGTCCGCGCAGCCGAGCGCCACGAGCCGCGAGAGCCGGACGTCCCCCGTGGTGTCGTGCTTCATCCACAGGATCCGCCCGCACCCCGGTCCGGCCAGGACGCAGAGCAGCGCCGCCTTGATCCCGTTCGCGTGCACCACGTCGGCGTCGAGCGCCAGCAGCGCCCGGCGCAGGCGGAGCGCGGCCCCGGGGAGGCCCCGCCCGCGCGGCGCGGGGACGACCGCGACCCGACGGCCCGCCCCGCGCAGGGCGGACACCAGCGGTCCGTCCTGCAGGACGACCACCCCCGCGACCCAGCCGTCGCCCAGGGCGTCGACGACCCCCGTCATCACGGCCTCGGCGCCCCCGAGCACCGCGCTCGGCGCGACGAACGCGACGCGGACCGGGCGTGGCCCGCGGGATGCCCGTCCCGTCACCGCGGGCCGCCCGCCCCGGTCCCGCCGCGACCGTGTCGCGAGGTGTGCGGGGCGTCCCGCCGGTCGCGGATCCGGTCGATCGCCGCGGTCAGCTCGCGGCCGAACGCCTCGGCGGAGAAGCGCTCGGCCTGTCGGGCGTAGACCGCGGGGTCGGCGTCGAGGTCGTCGAGCCGCCGGATGCACGCGGCGAACGCGTCGGCCGTGGGCTCGGGGCAGAGGAACCCCGTCCGCCCGTCGACGACCGTCTCGAGGGCCCCGCCGGCGGCCAGCGCGATGACGGGCTTGCCCGAGGCGTTGGCCTCGAGCGGCAGGAGACCGAAGTCCTCCTGCCCCGGCAGGATCGCGGCACGACACGACGCGAAGAGCTCCAGCAGCGTGGCGTCGTCGACCCGTCCGTGCAGGACGACGCCCTTCGGCGCCACGGCCCGGAGCGGCTCCAGGAGCGGCCCGGTGCCGACGATGTCGAGCCCGACGCCGGCCGCCTGCGCCGCGGCCATCGCCACGTCGACCCGCTTGTACGGGAGCAGCCGCGAGACGAGGAGCAGCCGGGTCCCGGGCGGCGACGGCGTGAAGGCGGACGTGTCGACCGGCGGGTAGACCACGTCGCTCCGGCGGCCGTAGACGGCGGCGATCCGGTCCGCCACGAGCCGCGAGATGGCGATGTACCCGTCCGGGAGGCGCGCCTTCCCCAGGTCCCAGCGACGGAGGGCGCGCAGCGGGAGCGCGGCCGCCGGGTGGGGCCGCTCGCCGCCCGTCAGGCGCGGGTAGAGCCAGCGGGCCGGCGTGTAGCAGTAGACGACGTGCGTGCTGCCCGGCGCCGTCCGCACGCCGTGCGCCCAGCCGCTGGAGCTCGAGACGACGAGGTCGTTGCGCAGGACGCCCAGCGAGCGCATCGCGGACGGCAGCACCGGTGCCAGGGCGCGGAACCGCTCGTCGACGGGCAGCCGGTCCACCCACGAGGTCCGCACGTCGCGCGCCCGGAACTCCGGGTAGACCGACCCGGGGCGGTAGAGCGAGGTGTGGATCGGTGCGTCGGGCCAGAGCGCGCTCATGGCGAGCACGACGCGCTCGGCGCCGCCGAACTGGTTCAGGTAGTCGTGGACGATCGCCACCGGGGCGTCGGCGACGGGCGCGCCGGACGTCCCCGGAGCACGGACCGGTTCAGCTGGTCGCGGCACGGCGGGGGTCGCGGAGGGACGCTCGGGGGTTCATGTCTGCGGTGCACGCACGTCGCGCGGCGGGCCGCATGCTACCCCGTCAGACACCGGGCAGGCCGTGGATCATCGCCCACTGCAGCGCGATGATCGTCTTGGCGTCCGAGACCTGCTCGAGCGCCCCCTCCAGGTCGCCGACGGGCCACCGGACGACCTCGATCCGTTCGTCCTCCCCGCTGTCGGTGCGCTGCGCCGTCAGGTCCCACGCGACGTAGAGGTGGGCGGTCTCGTCGAGGATCCCGACGGACGGCTGGAACGTCAGCATCGGCCGCAGGCTCGCGGCGGCGAACCCGACCTCCTCGGTCAGCTCGCGCCGCGCGCAGTCGGCCGGGTCCTCCCCGGGCCTGTCCAGACGGCCGGCGGGGATCTCGAGGCTGTCGGACCGCCCGATCGCCTCGCGCGGCTGCCGGGTCAGCAGGAGGTCGGAGCCGTCGTGGACGAGCATCCCGACGGAGCCCGTCGTGCGGATGATCTCGCGGCGGACCTCCGCGCCGTCCGCGTACCGGAAGGTGTCCTCGACGAGGTGCACGACCCGTCCGTCGTGGAGGGTGGTGCCGCCGGTGCGTTCGAACCGGCGGTCGGGTGGGGTCGACATGCGGCCACGGTAGCGGCGGGCGCGGCGCGCCGCGAGGCCCGGGCCGCTCCGCGGCGGGGTCCGCGGACCGGGGGATCCGCCGGGAGCGGTCCGGTGGAGCCGACGTCCCGCGGAGGGGGGCCCGACCGGCACCGCGAGGGGGATCCGGCCACCGGGGCGATATTCCCCTGGCTCCCCCGGCGCCGCTGGTAGCGTACGCGCCTGTTCGACCGAGGTCACACTTGTGGACGAGTCACCGAATTCCGTACCGCTTCGCGAGTACCTCGACGTCCTGCGGCGCCAACGCGCGCTGATCATCGGGATCGTGATCGTCGCCCTCGTGGCGTCGGTCGTGTTCTCCCTGACCCGTCAGGTGACCTACACGGCGGTCGCGAAGGTCGGCTTCAACGACCAGAGCCAGGACCTCCAGGCGCTCGGGACGCCCGCCGCCCCGGCCGCGACGCCCGAGAAGGCCGCGGCCGCGCAGGCCACGACGATCACCGGTGCTGAGGTCGCGGAGCGCGTGCGGGCGAAGCTCCGGCTCACCACCCCGGCCTCCGAGCTCCAGTCGAAGATCCAGGCCGTGGTGGAGCCGGCCAGCAACCTGGTGGACATCACGGCCGAGGCCGGGACCGCGCAGCTCGCGACGGACCTCGCCAACGCGTTCGCCGCGGAGTCCCGCGACCTGATCGCGCAGCAGACGAGCGCGCGGTACACCGCTGCCGCGCGCGACCTGCAGCGGACCGCCGCGCGACTGGGCGACGGGGCCGACGCGGTCACCCAGGCCACCTACCTGCAGCAGATCACGCGCCTGCAGGGCCTCGCACGCCTCGCGCGGCCCGTGGACGTCGTCGAGGCCGCCGAGCGCCCCGACAGCCCCACGTCGCCCCGGCCGGTGCGCAACGGCGTCCTCGCCCTGGTCCTCGGTCTCGTGCTCGCGCTCGTCGCGGTCTTCCTCCGCCAGGCCCTGGACCGCCGGATCCGGGACGTCGCCGACGTCCGCGGGCTCGTCGACCGGCCGGTCCTCGGGACCATCAAGGGCGACGCCCTGGGGAAGAGCCCGTCCGCCACGGGCGGCAAGGAGGCCCTGTCGGACGAGCACCTCGAGGCCTTCCGCATCCTGCGCACGAACGTCGGCTTCCAGCTGGCGGACGCCCGGGCCCAGGTCGTGGTGGTCACCAGCCCGCTGCCCGAGGAGGGCAAGTCGACCGTCTCGACCTTCCTCGCGCACGTCGAGGCGGCATCCGGCCGGCGGACCCTCCTCGTCGACTGCGACCTGCGGCGCCCGACCGTGGCGTCGCGCTTCGGTCTGCAGGCCGAGCCCGGCCTCTCGGACTACCTGCAGGGCCTCGCGGAGCCCGAGGACATCATCCAGACCGTGCCCGGCGGGGCGCAGGGCGGGGAGCTCGTCTGCATCGCGGCCGGCCGATCGGTGCCCGACCCGGCGGTCCTCCTGGCGAGCGAGCGCTTCCGGACCTTCGTCGCCGAGGTCTCGGCCGCCTACGACTACGTCGTCATCGACACCCCGCCGCTGCTGCCGGTGGGCGACACCCTCGAGATCGTGCCCCACGCCGCCGCCGTCCTGCTCTGCCTGCGACGCGGCCAGACGACCCGCGACCAGGCCGCTGCGGCCGTCGAGGTGCTCGGGCGGCTGCCGGACCGCCCGACGGGGATCGTCCTGACCGACGCCCGCGACGAGGGCTTCGCCTACTACGCCTACTCCCATGCGTACGCTCCCGCCGGCGCCTGAGCGGAACGGCGGGGTCGTGTCGCGTTGAGCGCCCCGGCCCGCCTCGCACCCCGCACCCCGCGGATCCCCGACGGATCGACGTTCGCCGTCGGGCTGCTGGCGGTCGCCGCCCTGCTCGGGCTGGCGGTCGCGGCCTCCGGGTCGCCGGTCCTCGTGGTCGGCGGCGTCCTCGCCCTCGTGTGGCTCGGCTTCGCGTTCGCGCGGCCGCTCCCCGCGCTGGCGGTCGCCGTCCTGGCCATCCCCCTGGACACGTTCGCCGCCGGCGGGGCCATCTCGCCCGCCCAGGGGCTGCTGCTGCTGACCGCCGTGGGAGCCGGGGCCCGGTGGTGGGCCACCCGTCCCTTGGCGGTCGTCCCGACGACCGTGGGCGTCGGGCTCGCGATCCTCGTGATCGCCAGCGGGACGGGCGTCCTGTTCGCGCCGCAGCCGTCGTATCCCCTCAGGCAGGTCGTCAACTGGGGCGCCTGCCTCCTGCTCTTCAACGCGCTGGTGTCCGCCCCGCGGACCGAGGACGTCCGACGCGTGATCCTGGCCTTCGCGGTGTGCGGCGGACTCGTCGGGCTCCTCGCGGCCGTCGCGCCGGCCACCGGACCGGTCCTCTACGACCCCGCCATCGGCGAGCGGGCCGCCGGGAGCTTCGGCAGTCCCAACGGGCTCGGCATCTTCCTCGCCCTCGCCATCCCGTGCCAGCTCGCGCTGCTCCTGAAGGGGCCGGTCCTGTGGCGGCCGCCGATGGCCGTCGCCCTGCTGTGCGCCACGTTCGGGCTCAGCCTCACGCTGTCGCGCGGCGCGTTCCTCGGCCTGGCGGTCGGCCTGCTCGTGCTCATGCTCTGGCGGCCGTTCCGTCGCGCCGCAGGAGCCGGCGTCCTGCTGCTCGTCGTGCTGAGCATCGTCGGCGCGAACCCGCTGACGTCCTCCGTCGACGCCGACAGGATCGTCTCCCGGATCTCGGGGACGTCGAGCGAGGCGGGGACCGATCCGCGGGGCCAGGTCTACCGCACCGTCCCGCGGATGGTCGCCGACCGCCCGCTGCTCGGCGTCGGCGCGCTCGAGTTCCGCGACTACTCCGTCCAGTACGGGATCCCCATCACGGGTGGCGTGACGACGCACGCCCACAACATCGCGCTCACGATCCTCGTCGAGCTCGGGATCTTCGGCCTGATCGGCCTGGTCGCCTTCTCGGTGGGGCTCGTCGCGGCGATCCGCCGCGCGGTCAGCGCCAGGGCGGAGCTCGACCGCGCGCTCGCCTTCGGGCTCGGGGCCTCGTTCGTCGCCCTGGCGGTCCAGGGACTCGTGGACTACCCCCTCGAGAACTTCAACATCGCCGTGGCCGTCTTCGTGCTCGCGGGATGCGCCACGCACCTCGGGCTCGTCGCCCATCGTCGTCCCCGATCGGAGGATCTCCGTGTCCCGTGACCCGTGGCGGACCGTCCCGGCCGCCGCCCAGGACGATCCGCTGGCCCTCGCCGAGCACCTCGACATCGAGGTCTGGCTGCCCGGGGCCGAGCGGTCGAGTCCGCGCCGCCACGCGGGGAGGATCGTGCGCGAGTCGCTGCGCGGTCGTCTGCCCGTGCGGTACGCGACCGACTCCTGGCGGGTGCCCTTCGACCGGCTGCTCGCCGAGTCGCTGCGCCCGGGCATCCGCATCCTCGACGTCGGAGCGGGGTCGTTGCCCGTCGTCCCCGTCGAGGATCGGCCGCCGGGCGTCGAGTACGTGGGTCTGGACGTCGAGGAGGACGAGCTGTTGAAGGCTCCCCCGGGCTCCTACGACGACCATCGGGTCGCCGACATCACGGTCCTCCAGCCGGACCTCGTCGGCCAGTTCGACCTCGTCCTCTCGTGGCTGACGATGGAGCACGTCGAGAACGTCCCGCTGGCCCTGCACAACCTGGGCCGCTACCAGCGACCGGGCGGCAGGTTCCTCGGCTACCTCGCCGGCTCGTGGTCGATCGGCTCGGTCCTCAACCGCGTGGTCCCGCACTCCGCCGCGAAGCTGCTCATGCACCGGCTGCTGGGCCGGCAGCCCGAGACCGTGTTCCGCGCGCACTACGACCACTGCACCTACGACGAGCTGACGACGGTCGGCGAGACCGCGTGGGGCCGCGCGACGGTGGTCCCGGTGTTCACCGCGGGCTGGTACTTCTCGTTCTCCCCCGCGCTGCGGGCCGCCTACCTGCTGTACGAGGAGTGGGCGGCGTCCGGGGCGCACCCGAACCTGGCGTCGTACTACATCCTCGACGCCGTCGCGGCCGAGGACCCGGACGACCCCCCGGCCTCCGGCCGAGCCTGAGCCGGCGATGGCCGACGAGCCCAGCAGCGTCGCGGGCGCTCCCGCCGCCGCGGTCGCGGGAGCCCCCGGCGACGTCACCGGCATCCCCGCCACCGACGCGGACGGCCACGGCGGCGTCGCGGGCGCGCGGCGGATCGCCGCGAACTCGGTGATCCAGGCCGGTGGCGAGGCCGGCAGCAAGGTCGCCATGCTCGTCCTCTACGCCGTCATGGCGCGGGAGCTCGGACAGCAGGACTTCGGCGACTTCACCTCCGCCGCGTCGCTCGCGCTGCTCGTCCTCGTCGCCGGCTTCGGCGTCGACTTCACGACGACGAAGCTCGTCGCCCGCGGCGACGTCGCCGCCGGCGACGCGTTCCGCGACTCCGTCACCACGAAGGTCGGGCTCGGCGTCCTCGTGATCGCCGCGGTGGTCGGCGTCGCCGCGATCGGCGGGTACGACCGGCAGGTCGTGATCGGGACCGCGCTCCTCGGCCTCGCGACGCTCATCGAGCTGGTGACCATGAGCGTGCACGCGGTGCTCCGGGGCGTGGAGCGCACCGGGCCGATCGCCCAGGGCCAGCTGCTCCAGCGCTCGGCGACCGCGTTCCTCGGGATCGCGGCCCTGACGCAGGGCGCCGGGCTGGTCGTCGTGGCCCTGATCTGGATCGCGTGCGCGACGATCGGCCTGCTCTTCACCCTGTCCCGTGCCCTCCGCATCGGGGCGGTGCCGCACGGGCGACGCAGCGCGGCCGGTGCCCGCGCCGTCCTCCGCGACTCGTTCGGTCTGGGCCTCTCGTCGGTGTTCGGGGCGGCGCTCTCGAGGCTCGACGTCATCATCCTCGGCCTGCTGCAGCCCGCCACCGCCGTCGCGCTCTACGGCGCGAGCTACCGCCTGTTCGAGAGCTGCCTCTTCGTCGTCGCGACGTTCGCCTTCGCCGCGTTCCCGATGCTGTCCCGCATCGGGCCCGACGACCGGGCCGCGATGGGCGTCGCGTACGGCAGGGTGCTCAAGGTCCTCGTCGTGACGACCGCACCGATGGTGCTGGCGCTGACCCTGTTCGCTGACCCGATCATCGAGCTCGTCTACGGACCGCAGTACGTCGACGCGGTGTCGGGTCTGCAGCTCCTGGCCCCGGCGATCCTGTTCACCGGAGCGTTCACGATGACCTGCAACGTGCTCGCCGCGCTGGGCCGTCAGCGCGCCGTCGTCGCGGGGCTCCTCGTCGGGGCGGCGTGCAACGCCGGCCTGAACCTCGCCCTGGTGCCCCCGCACGCCGAGGACGGCGCCGCCCTGGCGATGTCGCTCTCGATGGCGCTGACCGCCGGACTGCTGTTCGTGCTCGCCCGTCGCGCGACGGGTCCGGTCCTCGTGGTCCGGGCGACGGCGGGTCCGCTCGTCGCCTCCGCGGCCGCCGTCGCCGCGGTCCTCGCGCTCGGGGACGCCCTGGCGGTCCTGCCCGTCGCCATGGCCGTCTACGCGGGTGTCCTGGTGCTGGCGGAGCGGTCGTTGTTCCCGGCGGACTTCCGCGCTGTCAGACAGGTCCTCGTGCGCCGCTCCGTGTCATGACCGACGATCCCCGAGCGCGTCCGACCCTCGCGGTCGACGACCCGCGACTCCATCCGCCCCGGCTGCCGCCCGCCGCCCCCCGGTCCTCCGGGCCCCGCCTGCGCGAGCGGGCCGCGCTGCTGCGCCATCCCGGATGCGTCGCCGGCTACGTGGAGGGCGCGCTCGCGCGACGGGCCTACGTCGCCGGGCTCGAGCGGACCGCGACCTCGACCGAGGTCCGGGACGCCGACCTGCCCGTCGACCTGTGGTCCTTCTCGTCGCAGCGCGACCTGCCCGAGCAGGTCGCCAGCATCCGGAGCCTCCTGCGCCACGGGGGACGCCCGCGGTCGTGGACCGTCGCCTCCGACGGCAGCCACGACGACGCCGGCCGCGCGCTGCTGCGGAGGCTCCATCCGAGCGTGCGGGTCCGCGACTGGGACGACGTGGCGTCCGATCCGGATCCGGCGGTGGCGGCGTTCGCCGCGGCGCACCCCCTGGGCAAGAAGCTCGCGGTGATGTCGTCGTTGCCGGTCCTGGGCGCCACGCTGATGGTCGACTCCGACGTCCTGTTCGACATCGGGGCGGCTGATCTCGAGGTCGACCTCGCCGGGGCGGAGGCCGCCCCCCGGTACCAGCTGGACTGCTACGACGTGCTGGACGGGCGCATCGTCGACCCCGATCGCCGCACGGCGCCGACGAACACCGGGGTCGTCGTCCTGCACGGCCGGCTCGACTGGACCGACGCGGTGGGTCGCCTGGCCGCGCTGGACCGGCTGGACGACGGCGCCTGGATCGAGCAGGGCGTCGTCCACCTCGCCATGCAGGACGCCGGCGGTCTGCCGCTGGACCCCGACCGGTACGTCATCCGGGGCGACGACTACCTGCAGTACCGCGAGGCGGCGCGGCCGGCGCGGACCGTCCTGCGGCACTACGCCGGACCGACGCGGTACATGTTCTGGTGCCGCGTAGCCCACGAAGGCTTCGGGGCGCGCCTCGCGAGGACACGTCCCCGGCCCTAACGGGACGCGGACAGGTCGATCCGGGCCGCCACACGTCCCTGCCGGCCGGAACGCTCCGGTGCCGAAGGAGCAGCGACAGGTCCCGGCGGGAGGCCGACGACCCTCGCTGTCCCCTCGGTCAGCCGTCGACCCAGGATCGCTGCGTCGACCCCACGGACCCGGCGACCGCCGCGACCTTCTGCCGCCGCGACGCCCGGTCCCTGGCGGCCCTGGCGCGTGCGGCCCTGGCCCGCGCGGCACGCGTCCGGGCGGCGACCGGCGTCCGGGAGCCGGCGAACGCCGCGCGGACGGCCGCGTAGGCGGGCTTCGGGGCGTAGCTCCGGGTGAGGAGGCCGAAGTTGTCCTGGGCCGCGGCGGGGTTCGAGCCGCGGTCCCGGAGGTGGTAGATCGTCGCGGTCCGGACGTACGGCAGGGCGCCCAGCATCGCGACCGAGCGGGAGAGCCACGCCGCCTGGTCGTCCGGGCTGATGCCGTCGGACCATTGGTCCACGCCACGGGTGGTCGAGGTGTTGTAGCCGAACTCGGTCACCCAGAGCGGGCTGGAGTCGCGCCGGCTGAGCGCGAGGCGGCGCACCGCAGGGACGCCCTGGACGAACGACGCCGCGATCCACCGGGCCTCCAGCAGGACCTCCGGCGCCCGGTCGCCGTTGTAGGGGTGCACCGACAGGCCGTCGTAGAGGCCCTTGGCACCGGCGGCGTACATCTCCCCGAGGAACGCCGTGTCCGAGCCCGAGAGCGCGCCGGCCAGCACCTGGACGCGACGATCGGCCTTGCGGCTCGCCGCCGAGGCGGCCCGGAGCAGTCCGACGTAGACCTGGGCCGGACGGGGGTTGCGGAGGAACTCGGGGAGGTTGGGCTCGTTCCACACCTCGAGGGCCGTCAGGCGCGTGGTGTAGCGACGCACGAGCATGCCGACCAGGTCGCCGTAGTCCGAGGCGCGGCTCGGCGCCCACTGCACGGCACCGGTGTCCCAGTCGGCACCGGCGCACTGCCGGCGCATGCTCGCCGGGGCGGAGGAGGCCCAGCAGGGGGTGGAGACCGGGGTCATGACGACGCCCATCCCGCGACGCGCGGCGCCGTCGACGGCACGGTCGAGGCGGTCGAGGTACCACTGGGCGTACTCGCCCTTCCGGAACGGCTCCAGTCCGGACCAGTTGACGCTGAGACGCACGACGTTCGAGCCGAGGCTCCGCGCGCGGTCGAGCTGGAGCTGCGTGTCCGCGTCCGACTCTCCGTAGAGGACGTCGACCGCGACGCCCTTGAGCGGCGGAGCCGCGGCCTGCGTGGTCGCGGGGCCGATCAGGCAGAGCGCCGCGACGACCAGCCAGGAGCGGACGAGCGTCCGGAGTACAGCGAGACCCATGTTCCGTGCAGTCGACGCCTCGGGCTCGGTGTACGCATGAAACAGACATTCATCTGATACCGGCGTGACAACGAATCGCCGGTCGGGGGTGCCGTCCGGGGGTGTACGCCGCATCCGGACCGCGGGCGGTCGGTGGCGCACGGGCGCGGTCCCGGCCCCCGTGCACCCTTCCATCGCTGGCCGGTCCGTAGTAGCTTGCCGCCCCATCGCCGCTCTCGTCCAGGAACTCAAGACGCTCGCCAAGCTGGTGCTGAACCACCGTGGGCGGCGCGAGCAACTCGTCCGGGAGTACTTCTTCCGGATCGCGAAGCGCTTCACCCCCGTCCTGGCCGTCGACGCGGAGGGCGTCCGCTTCCTCGTGTCGACGGGGGACGACGTGATCGGCCGCGTGACGTTCGCCCACAGGGGCTTCGACGAGGGCGCGATGCACCGTCTCGTGGAGGTGCTCGGCGAGCGCGTGGGGACGACGCAGCCCCTCGCCGGCCGCACGGTCCTCGACGTCGGCGGCAACATCGGGACCACCAGCGTCTACGCGGTCGCCCGCTTCGGGGCCGCCCGCGCCGTCGCGTTCGAGCCCGAGCCGGGCAACCTCCGGCTGCTCCACCAGAATGTGGTGGCCAACGGTCTCGCCGATCGGGTGGAGATCGTGGAGGCCGCGCTCTCGAGCACCGACGGGGAGGTCGAGTTCGAGCTCTCGGGCGAGGACGGCGGCGACCACCGCGTCCGGGTGGGCGACCCCCGGTCCCACGGTGACGCCATGGGCGAGGCGGAGCGGACCGTCGTCCGGGTCCCGGCGCATCGCCTGGACAGCCTGGTCTCGGACGGCCGGGTCGACCTCTCCGACGTCGCGATCATGTGGATCGACGTCCAGGGCCACGAGGCCCAGGTCCTCGAGGGGGCCCGTTCGGTCCTCGCGGCCGGGATCCCCGTCTCCATCGAGTACTGGCCGTACGGTCTGCGCCGCGCAGGTGGCCTCGAGACGCTGC
Organism: Patulibacter sp.; assembly: GCF_030655195.1. Lineage (GTDB taxonomy): Bacteria > Actinomycetota > Thermoleophilia > Solirubrobacterales > Solirubrobacteraceae > Patulibacter. Next base: position 35,107 of record NZ_JAURWA010000042.1, read on the forward strand.
ACGGACTGATCGCGTCCTCCTTCCGGACGGTCGTCGACCTGGGTCCGCCGTTCCTCGAAGGACCCCCGCGCGACCTGCCCGCCGAACGTGTCGCCGAGCTCGCGGACCGCTACACCGGTCCGGTCGGCTTCACGGATCTCCTGCTCCTGCCCTGACCGGGGGTGCGGCCGACGCCGTCGCGGCCTGGACCGCGTCGCGGCCCGCCCTACACCGCGACGCCGCGCACGACCGCCGCGAGCAGGTCGAGGGTCCGGCCCAGGTCGACGTCGTCGACGGCCTCCCCCGCCTCGTGCGCCCCGCGGTTGCCGCCGGCCAGGTTCACGGTCGGCAGGCCGCGGGCGTTCAGGACGTTCGCGTCGCTGCCACCGGCGTCGGCGAACGGCCGCGGGGTCAGACCGACGGACCGCAGTGCCGCCTCCGCCGCCAGGACGACGGGTGCGGACGCGGCGTGGGCGTAGGGCCGGAAGCGGGTCTCCAGCGTCAGGTCCAGGTCGACGGGACCGGAGGGGTCGTGCACGGCGTCGTGGAGGGCGGCCTCGCAGGCGTCGACCGTGCGCTGGAGCGCGTCGTCGTCCGGGGCACGGATCTCGCCGACGAGCCGGGCGTGCGCGGGGACGACGTTGGTGACGACGGGTGCGCCGGGGACACCCGCTCCCGCGCCCCCCTCGACGAGACCGACGTTGACGGTGCTCCCGTCCGGCAGCCGCCCGGCGGGCAGCGCGAGGACGGCCCGCGCGGCGGCGACGACCGCGCTGCGCCCCTGCTCCGGGGCGATCCCGGCGTGGGCAGCCCGTCCGGTGAGGTGCGCCTCGAAGCGGACGTGCCCCGGCGCGCCGACGACGAGGCCCCCCTGCGGACTGGGGTGGTCCACGACGACCCCCGTCCGGGAGCGCAGGACACCGTGGTCCATCGCGGTGACCCCGCGGAGCTGCGGCTCCTCCTGGACGGTCAGGAGCAGCTCGACCGCGGCCCCGACGGGACGCAGCGCCAGGATCTCGGCCAGGACGAGAAGGGCCGCGACCGTAGCCTTGTTGTCGGCGCCGAGCACCCCGCCGCCCGCGTCGCGCCAGACGCCGTCGACGCACGCCGGCCGCACCACGGCCCCGACGGGGACCGTGTCCAGGTGGGCGCAGAGGAGGACCCACGGGGCCGTGCCGCCGCAGTCGGGGTCCTCCGCGGTGCCGCCGGCCGCCGGGATCCGGCAGAGCAGGTTGCCCGCGTCGCCCCCGAGGACGGGGGCCGTGTCGTCCTCCTCGACCCGGAGCCCGAGGCGCCGGAGTCGCCCGAGGACGTCGTCGGCGATCCGCCGCTCCCCGCCGGACGGGCTGCGGACCGCGCAGAGGTCGGCGAACGTCGTGCGCAGCCGCTCGTGGTCGTGCGCCGACGGGACCGCGGGCGCGTCGAACAGCGACCCGAGCCCCGACGGGGTGGATCCCTCGGCTACGAGCGCGCCTCGGCGACCGCGTCGGCGCGCTCGGCGGCACGGTCCGTCGCGCGACGGTGCGCCGTGGCGACGAAGCCCTGGAAGATCGGCGACGGGCGCTCCGGGCGGCTCTTGAACTCCGGATGCGCCTGCGCGGCCACGAAGAACGGGTGCTCGGGCAGCTCGATCGCCTCGACGAGGCGGCCGTCGGGCGAGGTGCCGCCGACGACGAGGCCGGCACCCTCGAGCTTGCGCCGCAGGGTGATCGAGACCTCGTAGCGGTGGCGGTGACGCTCGTAGATCGTCTCCTCCGCGTACATCTCGCGGATGCGCGTGCCGGGCTGCAGGCGGATCGGGTCCGCGCCCAGGCGCATCGTGCCGCCGAGGTCGCGGACCTCCTTCTGCTCCGGCAGGAGGTCGATGACGGGCCACTCGGTCTCGGCGTCGAACTCGGTGGAGTTGGCGCCCGGCATGCCGGCCACGTGGCGGGCGAACTCGGCCACCGCGATCTGCATGCCCAGGCAGATGCCCAGGTACGGGATGCGCCGCTCGCGGGCGACCTTGCAGGCGAGGATCTTGCCCTCGATGCCGCGGCCGCCGAAGCCGCCGGGGACGAGGATGCCGTCGGCGCCGGAGAGGCGGTCGATCGCGGCCTGCTCCGTCTCGAGGTGCTCCGAGTCGACCCAGTCGATCTCGATCGCGGTGCCGTCCCAGGCGCCGGCGTGCTTGAGCGCCTCGACGACGGACTTGTAGGCGTCCTCGAGCTTGACGTACTTGCCGACGACCGCGATGCGGGTGACGCCCGAGGCGGCGTGGACGCGGCGGACGACCTCCTCCCAGGCGCTGATGTCCGGCGCCGGGGCGTCGATGCCGAAGTGGTCGACGACGCGCTGGTCGACCTTCTCCTCGCGGTACCACAGGGGGATCTCGTAGACGTCGGAGACGTCCTTGCCCGAGATGACCATGTCCTCGGGCAGCGCGGTGCCCAGGGCGATCTTGGAGCGGATGTCGCGCGAGAGGACGGCCTCGGAGCGGCAGATCAGCATGTCCGGCTGCAGGCCGATGCGGCGCAGCTCGTTGACGGAGTGCTGGGTGGGCTTCGTCTTCAGCTCGCCGGCGTGCTTGATGTAGGGCACGAGCGTCAGGTGGACGTACATGCAGTTGCGCCGACCGACGTCGACCGGGAACTGGCGGATGGCCTCGAGGAACGGGAGCGACTCGATGTCGCCGACGGTGCCGCCGATCTCGCAGATCACGACATCGACGTCCGAGGACTCGCCCGCGAGCTTGATCCGGTTCTTGATCTCGTTGGTGATGTGCGGGACGACCTGGACGGTGCCGCCGAGGTAGTCACCGCGCCGCTCGCGCCGGATGACGGTGTCGTAGATGCCGCCGGTCGTGACGTTGGACGCCTTCGACGTGTTCGTGTTCGTGAACCGCTCGTAGTGCCCGAGGTCGAGGTCGGTCTCGGCCCCGTCCTCCGTCACGAAGACCTCGCCGTGCTGGTACGGCGACATCGTGCCCGGATCGACGTTGATGTACGGGTCGAGCTTCTGCAGAGAGACCGTCAGGCCGCGGGCGACGAGGAGACGGCCGATCGAGGCTGCGGCGATGCCCTTGCCGAGCGAGGAGACGACGCCTCCCGTGACGAACACGTACTTGGTCGGGGAGCGGTCTGGCACGGGTGTTTCCTCGTCTTGGAGCTGCTGGACGGCGGGCTCGCGGGGTGCGCGGGCGGGCTCGGGAGGACCGCCCTGGGGCGGCTCCCGACCTCGTGAGCCGTCGCTGACGGTACCGGGTGTCCCGGACGTGGCCCGGCCGCCCCACGACGCCCGGGATCGTCCCCGGACGGCGATTCCCGCTACGAGCAGGAAGGTTGCGGCCCGGAGTGCCCGACGTGCGACGATGGACGTGTCGTCGTGGCGTCCGTCGCGACCGACGGTCCGTCCTCCGAGATCCGGGAGATCCCCATGGCCGACACGCAGCCCTCCACCGCCCCCGCCGGCGTCACCGTCAAGCCGGACGAGGAGCTCACCCCCGAGCAGTACGCCGTGCTGCGCCAGTGCGGCACCGAGCCCGCCTTCTCGGGCAAGTACTGGAACACGAAGGACGACGGCACGTACCGCTGTGCGGCGTGCGGCACCGAGCTGTTCGCCAGCGACACGAAGTTCGACTCCGGCACCGGCTGGCCGAGCTTCACCGACCCGGTCGTGGCCGAGGCCGTGACGCTCCACGAGGACCGCGCCTACGGGATGGTCCGCGTCGAGGCGAAGTGCGCGAACTGCGGCGGCCACCTCGGCCACGTCTTCCCCGACGGCCCAGGTGCCGGCGGCCAGCGCTGGTGCATCAACTCGGCGTCGCTGGAGCTCGACACGGACGCCAAGCCCCAGGGCTGAGCGTCCCGCGCGGCGCCGCTCAGGCGGCGCTGCGCAGCTCCTCGGCGTGGCGGCGGGCGCCCTCGTCGCCCGTCTCGCCCCCGAGCATCCGGACGAGCTCGCCGACGACCTCGGGATCGTCCAGGCGCCGCACGACGGTGACCGCCGTCTCCTGCGACGTCGTCTTCTCGATCGCGAAGTGGCGATCCGCCAGCGCCGCGATCTGCGGCAGGTGGGTGATGCAGAGGACCTGGCCCTCGCGACCGAGCGCGCGCAGCTGCTCGCCGACCGCGCGCCCGGTCTGTCCGCCGACGCCGGCGTCGATCTCGTCGAACACCTGGGTGGCGTCCGTCCCGGCCCCGGCGACGGCCAGCAGCGCCAGCATCACGCGCGAGAGCTCGCCGCCCGACGCGGACTCGCGGACCGGTGCGGCCGGCACGCCGGGGTTGGGCGCCAGCAGCAGCTCGCAGTGGTCCGCGCCCGTGGGCCCGGGCTCGCGCTCCTCGAGGCGGACCTCGAGGGTGGCCGCGGGCATGGCCAGACCCGCGAGCCGCTCGACGACGGCGGCGGCGAGCCGCGGCGCGGCCGCGGACCGCGCGGCCGAGAGCTCCTTCGCCAGGCGTTCGCGGCGACGGCGGGCGTCGGCCAGGTCGGCCTCGGCGGCCTCCGTGGCGCCCTCGACGTCCTCGAACTCGGCGATCCGCTGACGGCACCGCTCGGCGTGGTCGAGCACCGCCAGCACGCTGCCGCCGTGCTTGCGCTCCAGCCGCGAGAGGGCCTGCAGCCGCTCCTCGACCCGCTCGAGCTCGGCGGGATCGGCATCGAGGCGGTCGAGGTGCCGGGCGAGCTCGGCGGCCAGGTCGTCGGCCTCGATCCGCAGCGAGCTCAGCCGGGCGGCGAGCACGTCGAGGTCCGCGTCGACGCCCGCCACGGCGTCCAGCGCGGACTCGCCCGTGGCCAGCCCGGCGCCGGCGCTGCCCTCGTCGGAGCCCAGGGCCTGCGAGGCGACGTACGCGGCGCCGCGAAGGGCCTCGACGTGCCGCAGGCGCTCGCGGGCCGCGGAGAGCTCCTCCTGCTCGCCCTCGACGGGCGCGACGTCGTCGATCTCCTGCAGCTCGAAGCGCAGCAGGTCGAGCTCGCGCTCCCGCGCGCCCGCGGCGTCGTGCAGTTCCTCGAGCCGGCGGCGGGCGTCGCGCTCCGCGGCGTGGGCCGCAGCGTGGGCGTCCCGGCGCTGGAGGTGCCCCTCGGCGGCGGCCTTGGCGCCCTTGCGCCGCGGAGCCGCCTCCTCCGACGCGCAGTACGCGTCGAGCAGCGCGAGCTGCGCGGCCGGGGACAGCAGCCGCCGGGCCTCGTGCTGGCCGTGGAACGCCAGGAGCGCCCCACCGACCTCGCGCAGGTCCGCGGCCGTGGCCGACCGGCCGCCGATGAACGCGCGTGACCGGCCCTCGGCCGTCACCCGGCGCGCGAGGACGACCTCGTCCTCGCCCTCCGGCAGGCGCTCGGCGATCTCGGGCGGCAGCACGTCGGTGCGGCCGTCGAGCGCGAAGACGCCCTCGACCCACGCCTCGGCCGCACCCGGCCGGACGATGCCCGACCGGGGCTTGGCGCCCAGCAGCAGGTCCAACGCGTGAGCGAGCACGGTCTTGCCCGCACCGGTCTCCCCCGTGACGACGTTCAGTCCGGGGACGAGGTCCAGCTCCGCCCGCTCGATCAGGAGCAGGTTCTCGACGCGCAGCTCGAGCAACACGAACACAGGTTCGCATCGACCGCGGACGGATCGCGTGACGATGCTGTTTCGCAACCCCTCCGGCGTCGTTCCGCGACCGTCCCGGTCCGCCCCTGCGGGTGCCCCGAGCCCTGACGACCCGTGAGCCGGTCCCGACCCGAGACGCTCGGGGCGGGGCCCGCATGCCTCACCCCGCGAGACGCCCGAACTTCTCCCGGAGGCGGCGGTAGAAGCTCGTGCCCTCGGTCTGGGCGAGCACGGCGGCCTCGCGGCGGAAGTGGATGCGGAGGACCTCTCCCGCGCCGATCAGTCCGCGCGGACGGCCGTCGACGCCGAGCTCGACCGGTGACGACGAGCCGTTGTGCAGCGTCAGCTCGCCGTCGGGAGAGACCACGAGCGCCCGCGCCGAGAGGGTGTGCGGGGCGATGAACGACACGGCGTAGCCCTCGACGCCCCACGCCAGGATCGGTCCGCCGTTGGCGAGGTTGTAGCCCGTCGAGCCGGCGGGGGTGGAGACGACCAGGCCGTCGCAGCGGACCTGCCCGACGTCCTCGCCGTCGATCCCGTACTGGAGCTCCGCGACGCGGTCTCCGGAGCGCCGGTTGACGCTGATGTCGTTGATCGCGGAGTACGACGTGCCGTCGGGCAGCGTCGCCTCGAGCGCCGGCAGTCCGAGGACCTCGAAGTCCCCGGCGAACGCGCGGCGCAGGCCGTCGAGCTGCTCGGCGGGGTCGATCGTCGCCAGGAAGCCGATCTCGCCCAGGTTGACGGCGAAGATCGGGACGCCCGTCCAGATCTGACGGCGCAGGCCCTTCAGGATCGACCCGTCGCCGCCCAGGACGACGCAGAGGTCGGAGTCGGGGCGGTAGCCCCCACCGGCCACGACGCCGGGACCGGACGTCAGCTCGTGCTTCTCGACCTCCTGGTCGTCGAAGCGCAGCTCGGTGCCGGTCTCCGCGGCGACGCGCAGCAGCGCCTGCAGCGCGTCGGCGGACTGCGCCGGCCGGCCGTGCGTGATGACCGACGCGGAGCGCGCGGCCCGCCCCTCGCTCACGACACCACCTCGGGCTCGGCGGCCAGGGCCAGGGCGTCGAGGTCGTCGACGCCGCCCCGGCCGGCCTCGGCGAGGTGCAGGAACGTCTCCTGGTTGCCCTTGGGTCCCGGCAGACCCGAGGAGACCGCCGAGAGCACGGACCAGCCCCCGGACGCCGCTGCCGCGGCGACCGTGCGGATGGCCTCACGACGGAGCGCGGGCTCGCGGACCACCCCGCCGCGACCGACGCGTCCCCGGCCCAGCTCGAACTGCGGCTTGACCATCAGGAGCGCGTCGAAGCGCTCCGCGACGACGCCCGCCATCGCCGGCAGGAGCTTCGTCAGCGAGATGAACGAGACGTCGGCCACGACGAGGTCCGGGGCGAAGGGCAGCTGCTCCCGGGTGAGCTCGCGGGCGTTCTGTCGCTCGATGACGGTGACCCGGTCGTCCTCGCGGATGGACCACGCCAGCTCGCCGTAGGCCACGTCGACCGCGGCGACGGCGACCGCCCCCTGCTGCAGCAGGCAGTCCGTGAACCCGCCGGTCGACGCCCCCACGTCGAGGGCGTGGCGTCCGGTCACGTCGACGTCGAGCGCGTCGAGGGCGTTCTCGAGCTTCGTCCCGCCGCGCGAGACGTAGCGGGCGGCCTGCGCGGTCTCGACCTCGACGTCCTCCCCCACCTGCAGCCCGGGCTTCAGCGGCCGGGCGTGCGGGTTGGCGTCCGGGCCCCCGAGGCGCACGGCGCCGGCGAGCACCGCTGCCGCGGCCGCCGATCGCGAGGGGTACAGGCCCCGCTGGTGCAGGAGCGTGTCGAGGCGGACCTTGGGCATTCGGACGACACGGTACCGGCTGGCCGTCGCGCGCTCCGGAGCGATTTGCGACCGGCGGTAGCTCGCGTGACCCGACCCACACCCCGGCCGTGACCCGCGCCACACCCTCGGAGTGCGGGCGCGGGGAGCATGCACCGCACGATGTCCTCCTCCCGTCGCATCCCCTTCGCCGCCCACGGCGCCATCGAGTTCCCGCTCGGTCTCGCGCTGATGGCCGCACCGTTCTTGCTCGGCGCGGACCCCGCCGGGACCGTGATCTCGGTCGCCCTGGGGGTCCTGATCGCCGGTGTGGCCCTGACCTCGGTCGGCGGCCCGCGCGCGTCCACGCTCCCGCTCTCCGCCCACGAGTCCTACGACCAGGCGCTCGCGCTGGGCGGGGTCGGCGGCGCGGCCGCGCTCGCCGTCGTCGGCCAGTCGGCGGTCGCCGTCGCGGTGCTCGTCTGCTCGCTCGCGCTGCTGGTGCTCAGCGCCGCGACGCGCTACAGCGGCCGCTGACCCGCCCGGGTCCGGGTGCGGTCACCGGGCCGGGGGCCAGGCCCGCCGCGGGGCCACGCCCGCCGCGGGGCCACGCCCATCGCGGGGCCGCGCCCATCGCGGGGCCGCGTCCACCGCGGGACCCTGCTCGCCGCGGGGCCGTACTCGCGGCGTGCCGCCGACGTACTCCCCGCCGCCCCTCGTCCCGATCGGCCTACTTCGACGCGTCCGCGACCTCGACCCGGAGCTGGTTCTGGGCGTCGACCGTGACCTTCGCGTCGGACGTCTTGCCGTCCTCCGCCGTCAGCTTGCAGGTGACGCTCGGCGTCGTGGGGAGCGGGACCTCGGCCGGGCAGGTGAACGCGCGGGCGGTCTCGCCGACCTGTGCGTCGTAGATCATCTTCGCCTGCTCGGCGACGACCGTGCCCTTGGCGATCCCGCGGACGGCCTTGACCTGGAACGAGCCCTTGTCGCCGTCGATCTTGGTGACCTTGCCCTCGAGCACGAGCTTCGTCTCGGTGGGGTTCAAGGCCGTGCAGTTGATCCGTGCGTCGACCTCCGCCTTCACGCCGTCCTCGCAGTCGACGTCGGTGAGCTTCACGCCCTGGGCGGCGAACTGCTTGACGATCGTCGACTCGACCTGGTCGGTCTTGATCGTCGACGTGCCGCACGCAGACAGGCCCAGGCCGGCCGCGACGGCGATCGAGAGGCCCGTGAGGGCCCGGGCTGGACGGCGGCGGCTGGAGCGCATGCCGACACTCTAGGCGGGGTGCACCCCGTCCGCATCCGGAGACCGGCCGTCGGCCGGGTCCCGGACGGCGTGCGCCAGCGGGCGCCGGCGAGCCGCGCCGGAGGCGGACCCGCCCAGAGCTCGACCAGAGCCGTGCCCCGCAGATACCCCGGCGCGGCGCGGCGCGGCGC
>NZ_JAURWA010000122.1 GCF_030655195.1 Patulibacter sp.
CAGCGCCCGGCGCGCTGTCGCCCGCCGTTCCGCCGCCCGCCGCTCCGTCGCCCGCCGTTCCGCCGCCCGCCGCCCGCCGCCGGGTTGCCGGTCCTGGGGCGCGGGTAGCCGTCGGCCATGACTTCCGACGCGCAGAGCGGCCCGATCGATCCCGTCGAGCCCGACGAGCATCCCGAGGTCCCGACGCCCGACACGGGTCGCGAGGTGCCGCTCCCCAACCGGCACGCCGGTCAGTCCTCCGAGCGGCCCGGCGAGCACGACGACAGCGGCCGGGCGACCCCGCCGCCGCCCAGCGGCGAGGTCGACGAGGACCCGGACAACGTGACGACCCCGACCCCGGTCGCCGATCCCGGCCCGGAGGACCCCTCGGTCTCCTGAGGTCCCGCCCCGGCCCCGGCCCCGGCCCCGGCCTCGGCCCTGGCCCGGCCCCGGAACCGGAGGGCCCGGTCGCCGGCCGTGGACGGGCGGCGGTCGTCGGCCCCCACGCGGTCGCGCGTCCGCCCTGCGGTAGAACAGGGGCGTGCGATCGCTCGCCCCGAAGCTCGTCGCCCTGTCGATCGCCGCGATCGTGGCGGCGGTGGCCCCCGCGGCGTCCGCCGCGACGTTCCCGCGGGACGGTCTGGGCGTCAACGTCCCAGCGCCGCTCCTCGTGCCCCAGAGCGAGGCCGACACCGTCCGGGACCTCGACGCCGCACAGCAGGCCGGGGTGACGCGGGTGCGATTCGTCCTGTCCTGGAGGCAGCTCGAGCCGGGCGGCCCGGGGCTCGTCGACACCGGGAGGCTGGCGACGGTCGACCGCTTCGTCGACCTCGCCCGGGCACGCGGGATCGAACCGCTCCCCGTCCTGCTCACGACCCCGGACTGGGCCAGGCGCCCGTTCACGATCGAGACCGCGCCGCCCGTCGACCCCGCGGACCTCGGACGGTTCGCCGGCCGGATGGCGGCGCACTTCGCCGACCGCGTCGGGGCGTACCAGGTGTGGAACGAGCCGAACCTCTTCGCGTTCTGGGGCGGCCCCTCCGATCCCGCCGGCTACACGGAGCTCCTGAAGGCGGTGTACCCGGCGGTCAAGGCCGTCGCCCCGAGTGCGGCGGTCGTCACGGCCGGGGCGTCACCCGCGACCGACGGGCTCCTCAGCACCTCGGCGGTGACCTACCTCGAGGGGATCTACGCGGCCGGGGGGAAGGGGTTCTTCGACCACGCCGCCGCGCACCCCTACACCTGGGGGAAGCCCGACGCGTGGACCGCGGACGTCGACGGGCTGCACCGCCTGATGGTCCGCAACGGCGACGGCGAGAAGCGGATCTGGATCACCGAGGACGGGATCTCGACCGCGGCGGTCGCGCCCGGGACCACGGAGGAGGGCCAGCGCGACTACCTCCTCGACGCGTTGGCGAAGGCCGAGAGCCGCCCGTGGGTCGGTCCGGTCTTCGTCTTCGGTCTGCGGGACACCGGCGGCCCCGGTGATCCGTACGCCACCTTCGGTCTGCTGCGCGGGGACTTCTCGCCGAAGGTCTCCTACGCCGCGCTGCGCGCCGCGAGGCCGGTCCCGGCGCCCGTCGTCACGGTCGAGGGGCCCGCAGCGTGCCGCAGCACCCGCCGGGTCACGGTCACGCTGCGTCGGCTCCGCGGCGGCGAGCGGTACGTCCGGGTCGGGGTCCGGGTCGGCACGCGGGCCGAGCGGGTGACGGCGGGTCGGTCGCTGCGGACGGCGCGGGTCGACCTGCGCGGTCTCGGCGCCCGTCGCTACCGCGTCCGGATCACCGCGCGCACCACGACGGGGCGGGTCGTCCGCCTGACGAGGACCTACCGCGCCTGCGTCCCGGCGGCGACGCGCCGCTGAGCCGGGCCCCCTCAAGGCGACCGGCCCGGGGGACGGCCGCGGTTCCCGGGCCCGTCCGGGGCCCCGACGTCCCGCGGCCCCCGGGGCTCCGTCGCCGCGCGCGGCTCGCGGGCGAGGGCGGGGCGCGGAGGGACCGGAGCCCGCGCACCCGTACCCTGTGTCGCACCTGATGAGCGACCAGTCCAAGATCCGCAACTTCTCGATCATCGCCCACATCGACCACGGCAAGTCGACGCTGGCGGACCGCATCCTCGAGCTGACCGACACGGTCGCCGACCGCGACATGCAGGACCAGCTGCTCGACTCGATGGAGCTCGAGCGCGAGCGCGGCATCACGATCAAGTCGCAGGCCGTGCGCGTGTACTTCGACGCCGACGACGGCGAGACGTACATGTTCCACCTGATCGACACGCCGGGGCACGTCGACTTCACGTACGAGGTCTCCCGGTCGCTGCAGGCCTGCGAGGGCGCGCTGCTCGTCGTCGACGCCTCCCAGGGCGTCGAGGCGCAGACGCTCGCCAACACGTACCTGGCCGTCGAGGCGGGGCTCGAGATCATCCCCTGCCTGAACAAGATCGATCTGCCGGGCGCGGAGCCCGAGCGGGTCGGGGCCGAGGTGGCGGAGCTCCTGGGCGACGACGCCGACTCGATCCTCCGGATCTCCGGCAAGACGGGCGAGGGCGTCGACGCGGTGCTCAACCGCCTCGTGCAGACCGTCCCCGCGCCCGGCGGCGACCGCGACGCGCCGGCCCGCGCCCTGATCTTCGACTCCGAGTTCGACCAGTACCGCGGCGTCGTCGCCTACATCCGGGTGGTCGACGGCGTGTTCAAGAAGGGCGACAAGATCCGCGCGATGGCGGCCGAGACCGAGGCCGACGTCGACGAGCTCGGCATCTTCTCGCCCCAGATGGTGCCGATCACCGAGCTCGGCCCGGGCGAGGTCGGCTACGTCATCACCGGCATCAAGGACGTCATGCTCCTGCGGGTCGGCGACACGCTGACCCACCGCCCCGGCGTCCGCGGCGCGGGGGAGAAGCTCGTCACCGCGCAGGAGCCGCTCCCGGGCTACCGCGAGATCCTCCCGATGGTCTTCTGCGGCCTGTTCCCCACGGACAACGCGCAGTACCCCGACATGCGCGACGCGCTCGAGAAGCTGTCGCTCAACGACGCGGCGCTGGCGTGGGAGCCCGAGACCTCCGACGCGCTGGGCTTCGGCTTCCGCATCGGCTTCCTCGGCCTGCTGCACATGGACATCGTCCGCGAGCGGCTCGAGCGCGAGTACGACCTCGACCTGATCGCCACGATGCCCTCGGTGGGCTTCGAGCTCGAGCTGCAGGACGGCACGGTCCAGGAGATCCACAGCCCGTCGGCCTACCCGGACCCGACGTTCATCAAGACGGTCAGCGAGCCGTTCGTGAAGCTCAACGTGCTGACGCCGACGGAGTACGTCGGCACGACGATGGAGCTCTGCCAGGAGAAGCGCGGCGAGCACCAGGGGATGCAGTACATCTCGGCCGACCGCGTGCAGCTGACCTACGACGTCCCGCTCGTCGAGATCGTCCTGGACTTCTTCGACCAGCTCAAGTCGCGCACCCGCGGCTACGCGTCGTTCGACTACGAGCCGATCGGCCTGCGCGAGAGCGACCTGGTCAAGCTCGACATCCTGCTCTCGGGCGAGCCCGTCGACGCCCTCTCGCTGCTCGTGCACCGCACGAAGGCCCAGGAGATGGGCAAGAAGTTCACCGAGAAGCTCAAGGAGAAGATCCCGCGTCAGCAGTACGACGTGCCGATCCAGGCCGCCATCGGCGCCCGCGTCGTCGCCCGCGAGACCGTCAAGGCGTACCGCAAGGACGTCACCGAGAAGCTCTACGGCGGCGACATCTCGCGCAAGAAGAAGCTGCTCCAGAAGCAGAAGGTCGGCAAGAAGCGGATGAAGCAGGTCGGCAACGTCGAGGTGCCGCAGGAGGCCTTCCTCGCGGTGCTCGAGCTCGGCGACGCCTGAGCCCGGACCCCCGGGTCCGGGCCGAGCCGCCGCAGGGGACCCGTCGCCCGACGTTGCGACGATCCCCACGATGACCGCCGTGCCGCCGCCCTTCGTCCCGCTGACCCGGGAGGCCTGGGCGGCCGTCGGCGCCGACCACGGGCCGGCGCGCCCCGTGGTCGACCGGGCGGCGGTGCCCTCCTGGGCCGGCGAGGCACGGATCGCGGACGCCGAGCGCGACGAGGTCGTGCTCCCGCTCGCCCGGCTGGCCGCCGCCCGGCGCCGCCACGACCTCGCGCGGCGGGCGGAGCTGCGCGCGCTGGACCCGACCCTGGTGGTCGGGAGCGGCGAGGCGCGTGGGTCGGCCGCGT
>NZ_JAURWA010000123.1 GCF_030655195.1 Patulibacter sp.
GGCCGGTGGGGCCGGGCGGCCGGTGGGGCCGGGCGGCCGGTGGGGACGGGCGGCCGGTGGGGACGGGCGGCGGCGGGACGGGCGGCGGCGGGGCCGGGCAGCGGCGGGGCCCGGGGGCCGGGCGGCGGCGGGAGCGCGCCCGCGCCGAGCGTGCGGGATCCGCCACTCGAGACACGACGGCGCGAGGATTGACGAATGGCGCACGCAGGGCGTGCTCGATCCGTCACTCGGCGGAGGCCCGGGCCGACCTTGGCGGATCCTGCACGTTCCTCGAGCGGCCGTTCCGGGCCGGCCCTGCCCGAGCGACCGTCCCGGGTCACGCCGGCGGATCGTGGCGCAGCCGTCCTGGGCGGACGACCGACCCGCGCCTCGTCAGCCGCCGAGCGCGAACGCGACGATCGCCGCCGCGTACGGGAAGATCGCGCAGAGGGTCATGCGGGTCGACATGGACGGGAGCGTACCCGCGAAGCGTTCGGCGCCCGCCACCCGCGCTCATCCTCCGCCCGCCCGCACACCCCCGCCCGCACGACGTCCCGCCCGCACGCACACCCCCGCACGCACAACGTCCCGCCCGCACGACGTCCCGCCCGCGCCGCCCCCGCCGTGCCGCGCCCCCGCCCACGGCGCCCCGTCCCTCGTCCGCCCCGCCCCCGGCATGCGTACCGTCGGGTGATGTCGAACCGGTCCGGACTCCTGCGCAACCCGCGGACGTGGACCGTCGTGCCCGCCGCCGTCGCCGTCACGGCCTTCGCGCTGGGCTACCTGATCTGGCTGCTCGTCGGACTCGACAGCGGCCTGGAGTGCCGGGAGACGGCCCTGTCCTGTGGCGGCGGGGGGTGGCGGGCGCTGATCGGGGTGCTGTGGACCGTCGCGGCCGTGACCGGGACGATCGCCCTCGGGGCACTGCTCACCATGGTCGTGCGCAGCGTGCTGGGGGCCTTCGCCCAGCTGCGCGACTGACCGCCCGCCCCGCGGCACCCGCCGACCGGGCGCCCGCCCTCTCCCCTACGCCTTGCCCATCAGGGCCCGCTCGATCAGGTCGATCGACGACTCGAGCTGCTCGACCGTCGCGTCCTGGACCCGGGTGATGCCGATCTGCTTGTTCACCCAGGCGTTGACCTCGCGCTGGGTGGCGCGACGGGTGCGGCCGAGCTCGCCGACGAGGCGGTGGCGGGTCTCACGCAGGCGCTGCCGCTGCTGCCAGAGCGGGACCTCGGTCGCCGCGAAGCCGCCCACGCCGCCGGCGTAGAACGCGTGGCCGCCCGGGCCCGCGCCGACCGGCTGGATCGGTGTGCCCGTCGTCGTCCCGGTGCTCATCCCCGTGCCCGTCGTGGACGCCTGCGGCTTCAGCGGCGTGGCGCCGCCGAAGAGGTCGAGCTGCGCCTCGGCCGCCATGTCGGCGTTCAGGGCCTTGAACTCGGCGACGAGGCCCAGTTCGTCCTCGGGCGTCTCCCCCGGCTCGTCGAGCAGCTGCTCGGGCGCGTCGGGATCGGCGTCCTCCTTGCGACGGAGGAACGGCACGAGCTCCTTGGCGATCTCGCCGGCGTGCGCGCGGAGCGTCGGCTCGGCGGGGATGTAGAGCCAGGAGCCCTCGATCGGGCGGTTCGGGATCGTCCGGACGAAGCGCCCGACGATCTGGCGGAAGATCATCGCCGTCTTCGACGCGGTGGCGTAGACGCCGACCCGCAGGCGCGGGATGTCGACGCCCTCGGAGACCATGTTGACCGCCACGATCCACGGGTCGGTGCTGTGGGTGAACGACTCGAGCTTCTGGTGGGCGGCCTGGTCCGTGTGCATGACGACCACGGGGGGCGTGCCGGTGATGCGGTGGAGGGTCGCGGCGACCTTGCGGGCGTGCTCGCCGTCGGCGGCGACCACGAGACCGCCCGCCTCGGGGTGGGAGTCCGCGCGCAGGCGCGCCAGGCGCCCGTCGGCCTCGCGGAGGATCTTCGGCAGCGCGCCCTCGAGGTCGGTCGAGATCGCCGTCCGGTACCGGCGCGCCCGCTGGTCGCTCGAGACCGCGTCGGCGAACGACGCCTCGACCGTGTCGTCGCCGGACTGCCACGACATCGTGCCGTCGAACGGGATGAACGACACCGGCCGGCAGACGCCGTCGCGGACCGCGTCCGCGTAGCCGTAGGAGTAGTCGGGCTGGGTGACGCCGTCGGAGTCGTACTCGACGCCCGGGATCGCGGACTGGTCGGAGCGGAAGGGCGTCCCCGACAGCAGCAGCCACTGCCGTGCCCTGCCGAAGGCCAGGTCGAAGCCCTTGCCCCACGCCAGCTCCTCACCGAGGTGGTGGGCCTCGTCGGCGATGACGATCGTCGACTCGGTGCACTGCTGCGCGAACCGCTGCGCGGACTGGGCGACGCGGGCGTAGGTGACCGCGACGCCGTGGAAGCCGGCCGGCGGCGTCAGCTCGGGGGCGTCGGGGGCCAGGTGGACGCCCAGGCGGGCGGCGGCCTCGGCCCACTGACGGGTCAGCGGCGCGGTCGGGCAGATCAGCGCGATGCGGTCCGCCTGGCGCGCGTAGAGCATGCGGACGGCCTGCTCCAGGGCGGGTCGGGTCTTGCCCGCGCCGGGTGCGGCGGCGATCAGGAAGACGCCGCGGTCCCACGCGGACATCTTCTCGAGGACCTCCTGCTGCCAGACGCGCAGGCCGGGGGGGATGGGGAGAGCGGTGCTCACGCGACCGACCATCTTGGGGGATCCCGCGGACGGCTGCAGAACCCCTGCTCAGGGCCACGGACGTCTCAGCGATTCCTCACGATCGGGCCTCGTGGCGCTGGCGCCCTCCCGCTATCGTCCGCGCCATGGGGTTCGCCATCGCCATCGTCGTCCTGGTCCTGATCGGCGTCGCCGTCGTGGTGGTGCTGCGCAACCGGTCCGCCGCCGAGGGCTCCGCGCTGCCCGCGCCGAAGGACCCGCTGGCCGACGCGACGGGCAGCCCGCTCGACGCGCTCGGGGTCGGCGCGGTCGTCTCCCACGGCGGCCACGACTACGTCGTGCGCGGCCAGATCCGCTTCGACGAGGACGGCTACGTGTGGTCGGAGTACCACCTCGACGCCGGGCAGGACGTCCGCACCTGGCTGTCGGTCGACCTCTCCGACGGGACCGACGTCGCGCTCTGGAACGCCGTGGAGGCCCCGGGCGGCCTGTCCCCCGACGGCGGCGCGGTGACCTTCGAGGGCCGCACCTACAAGAAGGTCGAGTCCGGTAGCGCGACCTTCACGTCGACCGGCACGACGGGTCTGCCGGACTCCGGCAGGGCGCGGTACGCGGACTACAAGGCCGAGGGCGGCCGCCTGCTGTCGTTCGAGCAGTGGTCCGGCGACGGCTCCTGGGAGGTCTCCACCGGCTCGGCCGTCGGCACCCACCTGCTCGAGATCTACCCCGCCGGCACGGCCGCCGGGGGCGTGGCGTGAGCGACGCCGCCCCGGCCGGGGGGCCCGCACCGAGCCCGCCCGGTGCCGAGGCGCTGGCCGCCGCGCAGCAGGCCCTGGACGCCGCCCGCGAGGCCGTCGGCGCCCTCGTCACCGTCCGCGCCAAGGCGCTGAAGGAGGGCGTCCGCCTGCGGGAGCGGGCCGAGGTCCCCGGCATGGCGGGTCTCGGCGAGGACGCCGCCCTGCAGGAGCGTCGCGCCGAGGCCCTGGAGCCCCGCATCGAGCAGCTCCGCGACCTCGCCCGGCGGGCGGAGCTGGCCTACGAGGCGCTGCGCTCCGACCGGCCGGCCGATGGCCGCTCGACGGACGCACACCGGACCGCCGACGACCGTCCCTCCGGCGCGCCCGACGCCGCGACCGGCGACGCCGACGAGCCCGAGGACCGCTGACGTGCGCGCCCTGATCGACGTCCCCTTCCGCGACGCCGCCGCGACCGACCTGGCCTGGGCCCTGGAGCCCGACGCCGCGCCATCGGCGGGCCTGGCCCACGTCGACGTCGTCACGGGGGCGTTCGACCTGCGGCTGCACGTGCTCGGCGCGTCGCACGCGGTCGAGCTCCTGGTGCCCGGCGGGCGGCGCGTGACCGAGACGGTCGCCTGCGGCATCGCCGGGGGCGTCGCGCTGGACCGCGCCCCGGGGCGGATCGACGCGCACGGTCTGCGCTACGCGTTCTCCGCCGACGTCGAGACCGCCGGCACCGCCGCCGTGGTCGCGCTGGCGGACGAGCTGCACCGGACCCTGACCGAGGACCCCGCCGGCATCGTCGCGACCTTCCCGGGCGCGCCCGGCGCGGCGACCGGCCTGCGGGCGCACGCCACGGCGGACGGGGCGGCCTGGGACACCTGGCACCTCTACCCCGAGCGCGGCGAGGTCGTCCGGACCCGGTCGTCGGTCGCACTGCTGGGGCACCACGTCGCGGTGGATCCCGCCGGCACGCCGGGCACCCGGGCCGCCGGTCCGGCGCCGACCGGGGTCCCGGGGTCCGGCCACGCCGCTCCGCCGACGGTCGACGACCGTCCCCTCACGACCACCGGGGAGGCCCGTCGATGAGCCTGCGCGGCAAGTCCACCGCCACGATCGTCGCCGGCGGCGCGCTGCTGGTGATCGCCCTGGTGCTGCTCGTGGGCGGTCTGTCCTCGTGCGGGTCCTCCCCGCGCTCGTGGGTCAAGGACCACTACACCTCGGCCGGCAAACGCGGCGGTGCCGACGTCTACCGGACCACCCAGAACGTCGCGAAGGTCACGAAGGACCTCACCGACGCCTGGAAGCCCGCGGACCGGCTCACCGACCCCGGCGCCGTGTTCCTGCGCTACCGCGACGACCTGGTCGTCGTCCGGCCGCGCACGGGCGGGGGCACCGAGATCGCGGTCGACGACGCCGACCGCGGCTACGCCAGCTCGTACCCGTACGTGGGCGGGTGGTTCGGCACGTACTCCGGCCGGGCCGAGGGCTTCCGCGGCGGCGGACCGGGGACGGGCAAGTGAGCGTCCGCCGTCGGACCGCCGTCCTCGCAGCGACGCTCGCGCTGCTCCCGACCGTCGGCATCGGGCAGGCCGGGGCCCAGTCGACGCTCTCGGACCCCCCGGAGTTCGGCCGGACCACGACCACGTCGGCCGCGCCACCGACGACCACCGGCACGACCTCGACGGCGCCGACCACCACGCAGCCGACGATCACACGACCCGAGATCACGGCGGCCGAGGCCGGCGACGGCATCCTGCTGTCGGCCGAGGACCGCGTCGAGCTGGCCAACACCCTCGCGGAGGCCACGTCCGAGTCCGGCGTCTGCTTCGGGTACCAGGTCGACCTGGGCGGAACCGGGGCGTCGGACCGCAGCGAGACGCTCTCCGGCGGGGGGCCCGACAAGACGCCCGCCCCGTCGACGTGCCCGAAGGGCTCGGTCATGCTGCGGGTGGGCCTGACCTACACCAGCTCCTCCTCGGAGTCCGAGGACAGCGCGTCGTACTCCGTGAGCTCCACCGCACCCGGCACGCCGAGCAACCCGACGGCGGCCCTGAAGGACCTCACCGGCGTCGGCGACGACCAGCTCCTCGGGGACGACGACGACCTCGCTCTGCGCAACCTCGCCGCCGCGCTGCCCCTGCTGCTCGACGACGCCGAGCCCGCCGAGCTCGCCGCACCGGCCGCGAAGGCCCCCAACGGCGACCGGCTGACCGGCTCTCCCGGCGGGGACTGGATCCGCGCGCACGGCATCGGCATCGGCATCGCGTTCGCCCTGCTCGTGCTCGCCGGCGTGCTCGTCGTCGGCGGCCTGATCGGCCGGCGCCAGGCCGGCCAGCCGAAGCGCCCCTCGCGGCGCACCCGTCCTTCGTCCTCGGGCTCCGGCTCCGACGGACCCTCGTCCTCCACCACGACCACCTGAGCCGGCCATGAACGACACCCTGAACGACCTCCTCAACGGCCTGGGCAGCGCCGCCGCCTACTCCGTCGTCGGCCTGCTCGTGCTCGTCGCGGGCTTCGTCGCCGTCGACCTGGCCACGCCCGGCGACCTGCGCAAGCAGATCTGGACGGACCGCAACCGCGACCTCGTCGCCGTGCTCGCGTCCGGCCTGGCCGCCAACACGATGACCGTCGTCACGGCGATCCTGACCTCGGACGACGACCTCGGCAAGGGTCTCGTCGACGCACTCGGCTACGGGCTGCTCGGCGTCGTCCTGATCGGCCTGGTCTTCAAGGTCGTCGACCTGCTCACCCCCGGGGACCTCGGCGAGATGGTCGCCCACGACGACCACCACCCGGCGGTCTGGATCACCGTCGTGACGCACCTGGCCGTCGGGGCCGTGGTCGCCGCGTCGATCTCGTGACCGCGGACGGCGCCGCGGGCGCCGTCCCCCACGGACGGCCGGAGCGGGACGCGGCGGCCGTCGGGCCGGATCCCGACGCGCCGTCCCCGTCGACCGACGCCGGGACGACCGGCCGCCCGGACGCCGCCGTGGACGACCCGATGAACGGACCCGCCGCGGCACGCCCGATCCGCGCGCTCCTGCTGCTGGCCGCCGGCGCGTGCGCCGCGTGCGCGCTGGTCTACGAGCTGGCGCTGATCGCCCTGGGCGGCGTCCTCGTCGGCGCGACCGTCACGCAGACGTCGCTGGTCGTCTCGCTCTTCGTCTTCGCCCTCGGCCTGGGCGCGCTGGCCGCCAAGCCGCTCCTGAAGCGCCCGCTGCCCGCGTTCGTGGCGATCGAGGTCGGGGTCGCCGTCGCCGGCGGCTTCTCGGTGCTCGCCTGCTACGCCGCCTTCGCCTACGCCGGGGTCTACACGCCCGCCGTGGTCGTCGCGTCGCTGCTCGTCGGCGGGCTCGTCGGTGCCGAGCTGCCGATCCTCATGGAGCTGCTGCAGCGCATCCGCAAGCAGGCCGCCGCCCGGGCGCTCGCCGACCTGACCGCCGCGGACTACGTCGGCGCCCTCGTGGGCGGGCTCGCGTTCCCGTTCGTCCTGCTGCCGCTCTTCGGACAGAT
The DNA here is from genome assembly GCF_030655195.1 of Patulibacter sp. Classification (GTDB taxonomy): domain Bacteria; phylum Actinomycetota; class Thermoleophilia; order Solirubrobacterales; family Solirubrobacteraceae; genus Patulibacter. The sequence continues at coordinate 6,921 of NZ_JAURWA010000123.1, forward strand.
GCGCGGTGCCCTGGCCGCCGGCCTCGTCAACCTCGTCTGCGCCGCCCTGATCGTCTTCGTCGTCTTCCGCGGCGACCTGTCCCGGCGCCTCCGGGTCGGCTCCGCCGCCGTCCTGCTGGTCGGCGCGCTCGCCGTCGTCCTCGGGCTCGCCTACGCCGGGCGGTTCGAGGTCTCCGCCCGGCAGCAGCTCTACGACGACCCGATCGTCGTCTCGGAGCGCACGCCCTACCAGGAGATCGACCTCACCGAGAGCCTCACCGTGCGCGGGACGCCCGACGTACGGCTGTACCTCAACGGCGACCTGCAGCTCTCCAGCCGCGACGAGTACCGGTACCACGAGGCCCTGGTCCACCCCGTCCTGGCGGCGACGAGCGCCGCGGCGCGTGGCCGGGGCCTGCGCGTCCTCGTGCTCGGCGGCGGCGACGGGATGGCGGTGCGCGAGGTGCTGCGCCGGCGCGACGTCGCGTCCGTCCACCTCGTCGACCTCGACCCGGCGATGACGCGGCTGGCCCGCACCGACCCGCGGCTGCGCTCCCTGAACCGCGGATCGCTCGACGACCGCCGCGTGCGGGTGACGAACACCGACGCGTTCAACTGGGTGCGCGACCACGAGCAGGACGCCACCGACGACCGCTACGACGCGGTGATCGTCGACTTCCCCGACCCCGACGACCAGGGCCTCGCGCGGCTCTACAGCGCCGAGCTCTACGGCATGGTCCGCACCCGCGTCCTCGCGCCCGGCGGCGTCGCCGTCGTGCAGTCCGGGTCGCCGTACTTCGCCCCGGACGCGTTCTGGTCCGTCGGCCGCACCCTGCAGCTCGGGGGCTGGCGCGCCCGGCCGTACCACGTCGACGTGCCGACGTTCGGCGACTGGGGCTTCTGGCTGGCGGGCCCCGCGGACGGCTCCCGTCCGGCGCCGGCCCTGACCGTCGGGAACCCCGCCGTCCCGGGGCTGCGCTTCCTCGACGAGGCCACCCTGCGCGCCGCCGCGACCTTCCCGGCCGACCGCGGCCCCCGCGACGTCCGGCCGACGACCCTGAACCGCCCGGCGATCCTGGACTACACGCGGCGCGGCTGGGCCGATTACTAGGTCGGTCGGGCCCGCGCCAGGACATCGGCCGGGCCCGACCGGCGCGTTCGACGGCCAGGGGCCGGTCGGCCCGAGGACCTGCACCACCGGCACGGGCCCTCCGGGGGTCCGTGCCACCGTTCCTCGGAACGTTCGCCCCGTCGAGCGAGGTGAACGTTCTCGAGAACGGCAGGCGTGCCGCCGGTCGCCATGCGCGGGCCCCTAGGTCGGTCGGGCGCCCGGGAAGCGGGCGTGCAGCCACATGTCCCACCGGGGGCGCTCGGCCTGGGCGACCATCGCGCCGCCCGGCCCGAAGAGGTGGGCCTGGAGCAGGATCGCCGTCGACTGCCACGTGTGGACGGACAGCTCCACGAGACCCGGCGCCGGGGCCGTGGTGCGCACGAGGAGGTTCGTCGGCCCGACCTCCTCGACCGTCCCGGCCAGGAGCGGCGCGCCGGCCGCGCCGACGATCTGATCGCCCATCGTCGCGTCCTGCAGGCCCAGCGCCCCGAGCAGCGCCGTCCAGGCCTCGTCGCGGCCCGCCGACACGCTCCGCACGACGAACACCCCGCCCGCCGGCTGCCCCGGGAAGTGCTCGCGCGCCAGGACGAGGTTGCGCAGCCCGGCGGCCCAGCCCTCCTCGGTCCCCGCCACCGCCGCGCGGTAGCGGTCGCCCTCCACGGTCAGCCCGCTGGTCAGACGCACCCGGCAGGTGGCCTCGTCGACCGCCTCGACGACGACCTCGGTCCGCCACGGCGGGACGTCGGTCCCCCACTCGCGCTCCTCGTAGGCGAAGCGGTGCGGCTCGTCGTACGCGGTGACCGTGCCGTGGCTGTGGCCGAACGGCCCGTGGTCGGTGACCACCGCGCCGCCGACCCGTGCCTGCACGCTCGCGGGGACGAACCACGTGCTCAGGCCGGCCCCCGTGGCCACCGCCCACCAGACGTCCGAGGGCGTCCCCGGGACGACGGCGGGGACCCGGACGAGGGCGACGTCGGGGGCGTCGGGATGGTCGGCGAGGAGGGGCGGGTCGGTCATCGGGAGACGGCCATCGCAGCAGGCACGCGGAGCCGTGTCAACGCGACGCCCGCGGGTCGGCCGGTCGCGCACCGCCGCGTGCCCGCCCCTATCGTGCGGGGGGTGCTGCTCGCGATCGTCATGGGCATCCTCGCGATCGCGTCGCTCGTCGCGTTCGTCGTGCCCCTCCGGATCGCGATGCGCCACGAGGACGGGCCGCGGACGGTCGGCGGCGGCGTCGCGCCCGGGACCACCGAGTTCGTCGGGCTCTCCCACCTCGAGGTCGGGGTCGAGCTGAAGTTCGACCGCCAGACGTGGTTCGTCTGCGGCGTCCAGCACGTCACCGCCCCGGACGGGGCGACCTGGTCGGCCTGGCACCTCGACGACCGCGGTCAGGGCGGCTGGATGGCGACCGGCGGGCCGGACGAGGACGTCGTCTTCGCGGTCCGTGCAGAGAGTCCGGAGACGATCGATCCCGCGCTCGACGCGGTCACGTGGCGCAAGCACGAGTGGGCGCGCACCACGGTCGACGGCGGGACGGTCCGGGCCGAGGGCGAGCGACGCCTGGCCCGCCGGGGCGGCATGGCCCCCGTGGCCCCGACCGACCTCGAGCGGGTGGTCTTCGCCCGACCGGACCTGCCGGCGCGGCGCCTCGTGCTCGAGCGCTCGGCCGGCGACGAGACCTGGAACGCGTGGATCGGCACCGCCGTGCCCGGCAGCATGATCGACGTCTGGCCGCCCGCCGGCGCGCTCGCGGCGCCCGCGGGCCCTGGGACGGCCGCGGCGCCCGCGCCCGGCGCCTAGCCCTCGTAGACCGCCCCGGCGCCCACGATCGCCTCGACCTCGATCTCGACCTTCAGGCGCGGGTCGACGAGCGCCGAGACGCCGAGGGTGGAGATCGTCGGGCGGGCACCGCGGAGGGCCTCGCCGTACGCGCTGAGCACCGGGCCGCCGTTGACGGGCAGGTCGACGACGAACACGCGCGTGCGGATGACGTCGCGCAGCTCCGACCCGGCCTGCTCCAGCGCGTGCTCGATGGTCTCCAGCGCGAGCCGGGCCTGCTCGCCGGCATCCTCGGGGATCGGATCGTCGCCGCGCGCGGCCGTGGTGCCGGAGACCAGGACGCGGTCACCGACGCGGATCGCGCGGGAGTAGCCCACCTCGGTCTCCCACGGTCCGCCGGAGTGGAAGCGCTGGACGCGGTCCTGGTCGCGGCTCATGCGTCGTAGGTTACGGCGATGTTGCCGGGCGCCCTTGGACGCCCGTCCCACGTCCCCCCTCCCCCGTGCGCCCGACCACGGGCCACGGGGACGGGCGGGAGGGCGTGAGCGGACGCCTCCGGGGGTAGGGACGACGTGCCGATGCCCGTGCCCCACTCCCCCACCGATCGTGCCGGCTCGCGCCGCGACCCCACCTCCGCGCGCGCCGCCAGGCTGGGCATCCCCCTGGTCCTCGTCGTCCTCGCGATCGTCGCGGCGATCGCGGTCTCTGGGCTGCTGGCGGCGGTGTTCCTCGGCGCGGCGGTCGTCGCCGTGGTCGCGGACCTCTGGATCCGTCTGGGCATCCGCAGCCAGGACGATCGCGACGACGAGGCCCGCGCCCGGCGGATCTTCCGCCGACGCGGCCGCTGGCCCTCCGACGACTGACGCGCCTCCGGCGCCGCCCGCGGGTGGATGCCGCCGCTCGCGCTAGTGGCGGAAGTGGCGACGACCGGTGAAGACCATCGTCGCGCCCGTCGCGTCGGCGGCCTCGATCGACAGCTCGTCCCGCATCGAGCCGCCCGGCTGGATCACGGCGGTGACGCCGGCGTCGAGGCCGATCTGCAGGCCGTCGGGGAAGGGGAAGAACGCGTCGGAGGCCATCGCCGCGCCCGTCAGGTCCAGGCCGTGCTCCGCTGCCTTCTCGGCGGCGATGCGGGCGGAGTCCACGCGGCTCATCTGTCCCGCGCCGATGCCGACGGTGGCCCCGTCCTTCGCGTAGACGATCGCGTTGGACTTGACGTGCCGCATGACCCGCCACGCGAAGAGCATGTCGCGCCACTGCTCGTCCGTCGGCTGGGCCGTCGTGGCGACCTTCATCGTCGCCGGGTCGATGACGACCGCGTCGGTGTCCTGGACCAGGACGCCGCCGGCGACCGACCGGACGTCGAGCCGCTCGAGGCCCTTCAGCGGCGCGTCGTCGCCCGTGAGCAGGCGGACGTTGGGCTTCTCGGACAGCAGCGCGAGCGCGTCGTCGTCGAACGACGGCGCGAAGAGCACCTCGACGAAGAGCTTCGAGAGCGCCTCCGCGGCGGCCAGGTCGACCGGGCGGGTCAGGGTGACGATGCCGCCGAAGGCCGAGACCGGGTCGCAGGCCAGCGCGCGCTCGAACGCCTGCAGGCTGGAGTCGCCGATCGCGGCGCCGCACGGGTTGTTGTGCTTGACGATGACCGCGGCGGGCTCGTCGAACTCGCGGGCGATCGCGCGGGCGGCCTCGAGGTCGAGCAGGTTGTTGAACGACAGCTCCTTGCCGTGCAGCTGCGAGACGCCCGACAGGAGGTGCGCCGGAGCGCCGGCCCGGCGGTAGTACGCGCCGCGCTGGTGCGGGTTCTCGCCGTAGCGGAGGGTCCGGTCGCGGACGTAGCCGCGCGAGAAGGTCGGCGGGAACGGGACCCGGCCGCCCGACGCCGGGTGGCCGGCGGGGTGGCCGAGCGGCAGCTCGGAGCCGTCGAACTCGGGCTGGTCCTGCAGGAAGCCGGAGATCGCGGCGTCGTAGCGCGCGGTCGTGGCGTAGGCCTGGAGCGCCAGGTTGCGGCGGGTGACGAGGCCCAGCGAGCCGTCGCCGGAGGCCTGCAGCTCCTCGATCACGGCGGGGTACTGCGCGGCGTCGGTCAGGACGCCCGCGTAGCCGTGGTTCTTCGCCGCGGCGCGGATCAGCGACGGGCCGCCAATGTCGATGTTCTCGATCGCGGCGGCGAGCGTCACGCCGTCCTTGGCGATCGTCTCCTCGAACGGATAGAGGTTGACGACGACCAGGTCGATCCAGCCGATGCCGTGCTCGCCCGCGGCGGTCGCGTGCGTGTCGAGGTCGCGAACGCCGAGGATCCCGGCGAAGAGGTGCGGGTCGAGCGTCTTGACCCGCCCGTCCATCATCTCGGGGAAGCCCGTGATGGTCTCCACCGCGATCACCGGGACGCCGGCGTCGGCGATGGCCTTCGCCGTCCCGCCGGTGGAGATCAGCTCCGTGCCCTGGGCGTGCAGGGCCTGCGCGAGCTCGGTCAGACCGGTCTTGTCGGACACCGAGAGCAGGGCTCGGCGGACGGGGACGCGGTCGGGGGCGGTGGTCTTCAGGGGATCCGGCATGGCGTCCGCCGAGGATAGCCACCGACCCGCCCGCGCCCCGGGTCCGCCGCCCGTCAGCCGGCGCGGAGCGGCCGCAGCTCGCCGCGGGCCGCGCGGCGGACGGCCTCGGGCAGCAGCCGGTGCTCGAGTGGGCGCAGGGCGTCGTGGACCTGTCCCGCGGTCGGCGTGCCGGGCAGCCGGATCGCGTCCTGGAGCAGGATCGCCCCGGTGTCGACCCCGTCGTCGACGAGGTGGACGGTGACGCCGAAGACCTCGACGCCGTGCGCCACGGCCTGCTCGATCGCCCGGATGCCCGGGAAGGCCGGCAGCAGCGACGGGTGGACGTTGACGATGCGGCCCTGAAACGCCCCGACGAAGACCGGGGTGAGGATCGCCATGTAGCCGGCGAGGACGACGAGCTCGACGCCCTCGGCCCCCAGCCATGCGGCGATCGCGGCGTCGCGCTCCTCGCGGGTGGCGTGCTCGTCGCGCGGGAAGACCCGCGACGGCACACCGGCGCCGGCGGCCCGCACCAGCGCCCGCGCGTCGGGCTTGTCGCAGGCCAGGGCGACGACCTCGGCCTCGTGCCCGTGCACCGTGTCGAGCAGGGCCTGCAGGTTGGTGCCCTCGCCCGAGGCGAGCACGCCCACGCGGAGGGGCCGGGTCGGGGTGGCGGGCGGACCGGGCATGACCGCGCCGAGGATACGCGGGCCTACCTGAGCGTCGCCTGCTCGCCCGCGACCTCGAGCACCGGGTACGAGCCGCCCGTCGCCCGCAGCGCGCCGGACTCGAGGAGATCGTCGACCCGCGCCAGCAGGTCGCCCGTGCGCAGGCTCGCGTGACGGGCGTAGGCGGGGAGCCCGTCGTAGCCGCTGACCAGGACCTTCTGCGAGCGGCTGCCGCGGAGGATCTCGGCCACCCGGGTGCGACCGACGGACGGGCGGGCGTCGCGGACGACCTCGACGATCGACGCGTCGACGGCCACGGCCTCCTCGGGGTCCAGCCGCCGGGAGCCACCGGTGAGGCGACGAGCGGCGGACCGGGCGCCCGCGGACTCCCGTCGCCCGGCGGCGCGCGCGTCGGGCGACGTGCCGCCGAGGTCGGGCAGCAGTCCGGGATCGCAGGCGTCGCAGCACGGGACCGTCGGACGACCGGCACGGCCCCGGGCGCCGGGGCCGCCGCGGCGGGCGTCGTCCGCCTCGACCGAGGGGTCGCCGAAGTGGCGGAGCACGGCCCCGCGCCGGCAGACGTCGCTCTCGACGAACTGCCACAGCGCGCGGTACTGCGCCCAGCGCTTCTGCTGCGCCTCGCCCGCCAGCGCCTGGACCTCGAACCGCACGCGCTCGTCGTAGGGCCCGAGCAGGCGGCCCTTCAGGCGGTCGGGCGGGCCGGGCTGCGGCTGGACCATCCCCGCCTGCGTCAGGTGCCCGAAGACCGCGCGGGCGGACTCGCCGTCGACCCCGAGCTCCTGGACCGTCACGTCGAAGCGGTTCTCGCGGGACCCGCGCTCCAGCGCCCGGGCGATCCGGTCCAGCGTCGCGTCGTCGACCTCGCCGCGCTCGATGAAGTACCGGTGCAGGCCCTTGTCGCGCCCGTCGGCGAAGAGGAACGCGTGGGCGGGCTCCCCGTCGCGGCCGGCGCGCCCGGCCTCCTGGTACCACGCCTCGATCGACGGCGGGGCGCTGTCGTGGACGACCGTGCGGACGTCCGCCTTGTCGACGCCCATGCCGAACGCGTTGGTGGCGCAGACGAGCGGGACCTCGCCGCCCATGAAGCGGCGCTGGGCCTCGTCACGTCGGTGGCGGTCCAGACCGGCGTGGTAGGCGACGGCCTCGACGCCGAGGGCCTCCCCCAGGTCGGCGGCCAGCCGGTCGGCGTTGTCGCGGGTGCCGGCGTAGACGATGGCGGGCAGCGCGTCGGGTGCCCCCAGGGCGGCGAGCAGGCGACTGCGGCGCTCGACCTGCCCCGAGCACCGGCGGACGACGAACGACAGCGCCGGCCGGTCGAAGCCCGTGCGCACGTGGACGGGGTCCTCGAGGTGCAGCCGGTGCTCGATGTCGCGCGCGACCTGCGGGGTCGCCGTGGCGGTCGCCGCGAGGATCGACCGGGTGCCCAGCCAGCGCGCCGCGTCGGCGAGGCGGAAGTAGTCCGGCCGGAAGTCGTGCCCCCACTGCGACACGCAGTGCGCCTCGTCGACGACGAACAGGCCGACCGTTGCGTGGCGGATCCGCTCGAGGAAGGCGACGGACCCGAAGCGCTCCGGCGCGACGTAGAGGAGCTTGACGTCGCCCGCCACGGCCCGCTCGACGGCGCGGTTGTTCTCGGCCGGGTCCTGCTGGCCGCTGAGCAGCGCGGCCGGCGGGATCGCCTCCGGATCGGCGGCCCGCACGCGGGCGTTGAGCTGATCGACCTGGTCGCGCATGAGCGAGACGAGCGGCGAGACGACGAGCGTCAGGTCGTCCCGGCACAGCGCGGGCAGCTGGTACGTCAGCGACTTGCCGGCCCCGGTGGGCATGACGACGAGCGCGTCGCGGCCGGTGAACGCGGCGCGGGCGGCGTCCTCCTGACCGGGCCGGAATCCGGGGAAGCCGAAGACGCCGCTGAGCGTGGAGAGCAGCGGGTCGGCCTGGCTCGGGGAGACCGGCATCGGTCCTGCACGGTAGTGGCGCGGGGGGACGACAGCCCGCGCGGCGGCGCTTCGCCGCTCCCCGACGCAGGATCGGCACCGGACCCGAGCCCGACGGGCGTCACGCCCGCCCGCGGAACGCGCCGGTCGGACGCCGTCGGCCCGCGACCTGCCGCCCGCCCGCCCGCTCGCGGCCCGGGACCCGTCGCGAGGCCCCGCACCCAGCGGGTACGGTGCCCACCGACCCATGTCCCCCGTACGCGGTCCCGTCCCCCTCGTCCGTGCGCTGCCCGTGCTCGTGCTCGCCCTGGTCGCCGGCGCGCTCCTGCCGGCGACGGCGGGCGCCGCCTCCGGGCGCACGTACGTGGCGTTCGGGGACTCCTACACTTCCGGCCTGGGGATGCCCGACCAGCGCGCCACGCCGTCGGGCGAGCCGAACTGCTTCCGCTCCGCGCGGAACTACCCGTCGAAGGTCGCGGAGCGCCTCGACCTCGGGGCCGAGCGCACCGGCGGCTGGGCCGACTTCTCGTGCTCGAACGCGACGCTGTCGGGCCAGGCGCTGCTCTCCCCGATCGACCTGCTCGGCGAGGTCGCCCTCGCCGAGCGCGCCGGCGCCCTGGGGAAGGACACGCGCTTCGTCACGCTCACGGGCGGCGGCAACGACCGCTGGGACGCGGCGGGCCTGGGGCTCTTCGCCGGGGCGATCATCTGCCTGAACGACCCGGGGTGCGGCGCGAACCCGCCCGCCCAGACCTTCGGGCGGCCCGGGAGCGTCACCGCCGCGGCCTACGCGGCCCGGGCGCGGCCCGCGATCGACCGCATCCGGGCGCTCGCCCCACGGGCGCGAATCGCGCTGGTCGAGTACCCCGAGGTGCTGCCCGCGTCCGGGCCGCTCTGCCGCACCGACCAGCTCGCCACGACGCCGGCGCCCGCAGGCTCCGCGGCCTACACCCGGGCGGCGACCTCGGCCCTGTTCGCCGCCCAGGGCCCCGCCGCCGACGCCCTCGGGCTGACGTTCGTCGACACGACCTCCGCCACGGCCGGGCACGACATCTGCCAGGAGTCCCGGTTCCGCTGGTACGCGCGCTCCGGGGACACCGGGGCCGATCCCGTGCACCCGACCGAGGACGCGCACTCGGCGATCGCGAAGGTCGTCTACGCCGCCCGGCCCAGCCTGCCGAAGGCCAGGCTCGCGGGTCCGTCGTCGGCCCGGGTCGGGCGCACGGCGACGTTCCGCGCGACGAACCTCGTCCGCGCCACGGGCTACCGCGCCCGCCTGACGCGGCGGCTGAGCGTGGCCGGGCGGACCCGCACGTGCTCCGCGCCCGTCGGGAGTCGCCGGACGGCCTCGGGGACCGCCTCGTTCAAGGGCCGGGTCCCGTCCCGGCTGTCCTGCGCCGGTGCGCCCCGGGCGTCCCGCAGCCGGGCGACCCCGGCGGGCCGCTACACCGTCCGGGTCTGCGCGGAGACGTCGTCGGGCTCCTGTCGGTCGACGGGGTCGACGGTCACGCGGACGGTGCGCCTCTCGCGCTGAGCGCCGCGCCCCGGTCGCCGCACCGTGCGGTCGCTCGGGGGGCGACCGGGACCGTGCCGCCGGGACGTCCGACCCGGACCGTCGTCGGGGCCCTCACCATTAGGGTGAACACCATGAGCCTCCGCGTGCCGGCCGTTGTCGTCGGAACCTTCGCCCTGGGTCTGGGTGCGGCGTCCCCGGCCCTGGCCGCCGACGTGACGACGGAGGCGCAGCTCCGCGCCGCGCTGACCGCGAAGGACCCGACGATCGACCTCCGCGCGGACGTCGCCCTGACCGCGCCGCTGCCGATCGTCTCCTACGCGGCGACGATCGACGGCCACGGGTTCGCCGTCGACGCGCAGCGCCTCGCCCGCGTGTTCTTCCTCGACCCGGGCGCGGGCCGGACGGTCGCGCTCGACGACGTCGCGCTCCGCGGCGGGCGCGCCGTCGGCGGGGCCGGCGGGGACGGCTCCGGTGGTGGCGGCGGCGGCCTCGGGGCGGGCGGCGCGATCTTCCTCAACAGCGGTGCTGCGACCCTCTCTGCCGTCGCCCTCGAGAACGCTGCCGCCGCGGGCGGTCCCGGAGGAGGTGCCATCGCGCGCAACGCCGGGGGCGGCGGAGGGGGTCTCGGCGGTGCCGGCGGCTCGGGGCTCAACGGCGCAGGCGGAGGCGGTGGGTTCCTCGGGGCCGGCGGGTCCGGATCGAACGGCGGCGGGGGCGGAGGCGGGCTCCTGGGGACCGGAGGCGCCGCGAACAACGGTGGTGGCGGTGGCGGCGGCGAGCCAGGAGCGGGCGGCAACGCGGCGGCCTCGGGGGGCGCCGGCGGTGTGATCGGTGGCGCGCCCGGCGGCGCCATCACCACCGAGAGGATCAACAACGTCTTCATGATCGGCGGCTCGGGGGGTGGCGGCGGTGGCGGTTCCGAGCGGAGCGCCGGTACCGACGGCGGCTCCGGGCAGCTGCCGAGCCAGGGGAGCGACGGTGGTGCGGGCGGCGCCGGGGGCATCGGCGGGGGTGGCGGGGGCGGTGGGACCAACGGCCTCCAGAACCCGTCGGCGGGCGGCCCCGGCGGGGCCGGCGGCGACTTCGGCGGCGGTGGGGGCGTCGGCAGCGGGTCCGACGGCGCGACCGCTGCGGGGGCCGGGGGCTTCGGAGGTGGCGGGGGTGGCAGCACATTCGGCGGCCGCGTCCCGGTGCCCGCGGGAGCAGGCGGATACGGCGCCGGGAACGGCGGTGCCTACCGGGCCGACGGTGGTGCCGGCGACGGCCTCGGCGGGGCGATCTTCGTCCGCACGGGGTCCACGGTGGCCCTCCGCGGCGGCACCGTGAGCGGCAGTACCGTCACGGCCGGCACCGGTGCGGGCGCCGCGGCGACGGCCTCCGGACAGGACCTCCACCTCATGGCGGGCGGCGCCGCGGCCGTCGACGGCCCCTCCGACCTCGAGCTCGACGGCACGATCGGCGGCGACGCCGGGGACGCGGGCATCGCGAAGACCGGCACCGGCACCCTGCGCCTGACCGCGGCCAACACGTACACCGGCCCGACCGCGCTGCGCGCCGGCGTCCTCGAGCTCGGCAACGGCACGGGCTCGGCGACGGGCGACGGGCTCCTGACCGTCGGCGACGGCGCCACACTCGCCGGCGAGGGGAGCGCCGACCGGACCGTCCTGGCGTCGGGCGGCACGATCGCGCCGACCCCGGCCGACGACCTGACGCTCGGGTCCCTCGACTGGCAGCCGGGCGGCGTCGTCGGCGAGCGGCTCGCCGGCCTCCCCGCGACGGGCGGCGTCGTGGTGGCCGGACCGCTGACGAAGACCGGGGCGGGGACGCGGACCTTCGCGCTCGACGCCACCGGCATCGCACCGGCCACGACGGTCGTGCTGCTGCGCGCGACCGGCGGCATCACCGGCTTCACGCCCGCCGACTTCGCCGTGACGGGCGCCACCGGCACGCTCGCGGTCACGGGGGACGCGATCACCTTCACGACCCCGGCGGCCCCGGTGGGCCCGGCACCCGTCCCCGTGACCCCGGTCCCGGTCCCCGGCCCGTCCTCCGGGCTCCTGCCCACGCCGCTCCTCCCGTCGACGCCCGCCGCGCCGCCGGCACCGGCCACGCCGTCGAAGCCGTCCGCGCCGCGGCCGAGCCTGCGGCTGACGCGCACGCGGGCCTCCGCCGGCGGCGGGGCCGTCGACCTCACCCTGCGGGTGTCCGGCGCGGGCGTCCTGTCCGGCGTCGCCACCCACGACCGTCCCGGGAGTCGCGCGGCCCCGCGCGCGTCGAGCAGCCTCCGCCCCGGACCCGGCCGCTACGTCCACGCCCGCTCCGCCGCGGTGCGGACGACCTCGACGTCGACCACGGTGCGCGTGCGGCTGCGCCGGACGGCGGCCGGGAACGCCGCGCGGTTCCGGTCCGCCCGCGTCGCGCTGCGCCTGACGGTGCGGTTCGTGGCCGCGGACGGCCGGACCGCCGTGCGTCGGTCGACGGTCCGCGTCGCTGTGCCGCGGAAGAACCGCCTGCGCTAGGCGTCCGGGGCTCGACGGGCCCCGGGCGGTCGGGACCTCCGCGTCGGGCGCGGGGTCCGAGCGGGTCCCCCCGACGCCCGCCGGGGGACCCGGGCCGTTCCCGGGGCGCAGGCCGAGCGCCCCGCCCCGGCCCCTCAGCGCGTGGTGACCATCGGCAGCTGGTTCTCGAGCGCGAACTTGCCGAGGTGACCCTCGGTGCCCTCGAGGGGGTACTCGCCGGTGAAGCACGCGTCGCAGTGCCCGGAGCGGTTGCCGCGGACCGCCTCGTAGACGCCGTCGAGCGAGAGGTACGCCAGGGAGTCGCAGCCGATGTGCTCGCGGATCTCCTCGACGGTGCGCTCGTGGGCGACCATCTCCTCGCGTGCGGACATGTCGACCCCGTAGTGACAGGGGTTGCGGATCGGCGGCGCGGTGATCCGGAAGTGGACCTCCTTGGCGCCGGCGTCCTTGAGCATCTTCACGAGCTGCCGGGTGGTGTTGCCGCGGACGATCGAGTCGTCGACGACGACGAGGCTCTTGCCGCCCACGACCTCGGGCAGCGGGTTGAACTTCAGCCGCAGGCCCTGCTGGCGCAGCTCGTTGCCGGGCTGGATGAACGTGCGCTGGACGTAGCGGTTCTTCACGAAGCCGTCGTCCATCGGGATGCCCGTGGCGCGCGAGAACCCGCGGGCGGCCGGGATGCCGGAGTCGGGCACCGGCACGACGAGGTCGGCGCCGAGGACCGGCGACTCGCGGGCGAGGATCTCGCCCATCCGGCCGCGGCTCTTCTGCAGCAGGTTGCCCTTCATCCGCGAATCCGGGCGGGCGAAGTAGATGTACTCGAACAGGCAGAACGACTCGCGCTGGCCCGGCTGGACCTTCACGGACGTGACGCCGCGCTCGTCGAGGATCACGAGCTCGCCCGGCTCGACGTCGCGGACGTACGTGGCGCCGATGATGTCCAGCGCGCACGTCTCGGACGCCACGACCCACGCGTGGTCGTCGATCTGGCCCAGGACGAGCGGCCGGATGCCCTGCGGGTCGCGGAACGCGTGCACGCGGTCGCGGTCCATCACGACCGTCGAGTAGGCGCCCTTCAGGCGCGGCATGACCTCGACGATGGCGTCGGCCAGCGAGTCCGCCTGCGTGTTGGCCAGCAGCGCGGCCATGATCTCGGAGTCCGTCGTCGCGCGGAACGTGACGCCGCGGGCCGCGAGCTCCGTGTGCAGGTCGACCGCGTTGACGAGGTTGCCGTTGTGGGCGAGCGCGAGCTCGCGCAGGTCGTTGCGGTGGACGGGCTGGGAGTTCTCCCAATCGTTGCCGCCCGTCGTCGAGTAGCGCGTGTGGCCGACGGCGATGTCGCCCGTCAGCGCCCGCAGGTCGTGCTCGTTGAAGACCTGCGACACCAGCCCCAGCGCGCGCTGGGTGATGATGTAGCCGCCCAGGTCGGCGGCGGCGATGCCGGCCGACTCCTGGCCGCGGTGCTGTAGCGCGTACAGCCCGAAGTAGGCGAGCTTCGAGACGTCGTGCCCCGGGGCGTAGACGCCGAAGACCCCGCACTCGTCGCGGGGGCCCTCACGGTGATCTTGGGTGGAAACCATGCGCCGGCGCCGGGAGTAGGGAGCGGGATTTCACCGCGACACCTCTTGCGAAGATAACAGCCGGTTCACCCGGCACTGTGAGGACCCGGCCGACGACCGCCGAAGTGGACGAGGAGCGGACGGGGGGTCCCCGCGCCGCGGGCGGGACGGGCCCGGGTCCACCGCGCCGTAGGCTGGGTGGAGCATGTCGACGCGTACGCCCCTCCGCCCCGGCCCGCTCTCGCCCCGCCGCAAGGTCCCGCGCGAGATCGCGCGCCCCTCCTACGCGCTGCTCGGCGAGCCCGGCCCGACGCAGCCGCCCCGGGCCCGCACCCCGGAGGAGCTCGCCAACATGCGGACCGCCTCCGACATCGCCTCCGCGGCCCTCGCCGCCGCCGCCGCCGCGATCGCCCCCGGCGTGACCACCGACGAGCTCGATGCAGTCGCACACCAGGTGATGATCGACGGCGGGGCCTACCCGTCCACGCTGAACTACCGGGGCTACCCCAAGTCGACCTGCATCTCGATCAACGAGGTCATCTGTCACGGGATCCCCGACCTGCAGACGACCGTCGAGGCGGGCGACATCGTCACGATCGACGTCACCGCCTACTACGGCGGCGTCCACGGCGACCTCAACCAGACCTTCGCCGTCGGCGAGGTCGACCAGCACTCCAAGGACCTGATGGAGGCGACGCGTCGCGCCCTGGACGCCGGCATCGCGGCGGTGAAGCCGGGGGGCCAGGTGCGCGACATCGGCAAGGCGATCGAGCGGTTCGTCCGCGGGCGGTACGGCATCGTCCACCAGTTCGGCGGCCACGGCATCGGCCCGGACTTCCACGACGGCCTGCACGTGCAGCACAACTACGACCGGCGCGGCGGTGGCGAGCGGTTCTTCCCCGGGATGACCCTGACGGTCGAGCCGATGCTGACGCTCGGCAGCCCCGACGCGCGGGTCTGGGAGGCCGACGGCTGGACGGCCGTGACGGTCGACGGCTCGCGCTGCGCCCAGGAGGAGCACACGATCCTCGTGACGGAGACCGGCACCGAGGTCCTGACGACCCACGTCCCGCTGTAGGAGGTCCGGTGCGACGGCGCGACGTGCGCGCCGTCTACCGTTCCCAGGTCGCGCGACCCGCACCCCGCGGTCGCGCGCGGCAGGAGGCCCCCCGATGACCGCACGACCCCGCACGACCATCCGCACGTCGCTCACCGCCTGCGCGGTCCTGGCCGCGTCGCTCGTCGGCAGCGCCGGTGCCGCCGCGGCCCCGGGCGACACCGTCCGGCTCGCGCCACCCGCCGCCCCCGCGCCCGCCGCGACGTCGCGCATCGTCGGCGGCACCGTGCTGCCCGACACCACCCAGGCGCCGTACACCGTCGCGATCTTCACCTCGGTCAGCGCGACCAGCGGCGAGGGCTGCAGCGGCACCGTGGTCGACTCCACGCACGTCGTGACCGCCGCGCACTGCTTCATCGAGGCGGACGGCACGAAGGCCGCGCCCTCGCAGGTCACGGTCGTCGCCGGGACGCCGAGCTACTACGGCGCGCCGAAGGACCCGGGTGCGACGACCGTCGGAGCGCTCGCCGTGCGGACCCACCCGCGCTACGTCCCGGCCGAGTTCGACGACGACGTCGCCGTCGTGACGCTCGCCCGGCCGCTGGACCTGGGCACGGGACGGATCGCCGCGCTGCCGCTGCCCCCCGTCGGCTCGTCGATCCTGCCCCGCGACAAGTACGCCTACGCCTCCCGCGCGGTCCAGCTGACCGGCTTCGGCATCACCGCGACGAACGCGGACGACTTCGGCACGCTGCGCACCGTCGGGGTCGGGGCGATCCCGATCGGCTTCTGCGGGACGGGCTCCTCCCGGGACGCCGCGGGCACCGACGCGCCGGCGATCCTGCTCTGCTCGGACCGGCGGGGCGCCGGGGCCTGCCAGGGCGACAGCGGCGGCACCGCGGCCGTCGGTCCGCTCGGCGCGCGCGTGCTGGCCGGCGTCATCGACACCTCCGGTGCCGACTGCCAGGAGGGCCGCAACCTCTACGCCAACGTCGCCGCACCCGAGATCCGCACGTTCATCGACGCCGCGCTGCGCGAGCAGGACCTGCCGGCCGAGGCCACGCCGCTCTCGCCGCGCGGCGGGGGCAACGTCAAGCTCTCGGGCCGGGCGGTCGTCGGCCGGACCGTCACCTGCCGTCGCGGCTCGTGGCGCAGCGGCTCGCGCTTCCGGTACGCGTTCGTCTTCGTGAAGGGCACGAAGGAGCGCAACCGGGGCCTGAGCACGAAGCGCACCTACAAGGTGCGCTCCAGCGACCGGGGCTGGTCGGTCTCCTGTGCGGTGCAGGCGCGCAATGCGGGCGGCACCGGCGCGACGTTCTGGCCGTTCGCCACGAAGGTCCGCACCCGCTGAGCGGGGACCGGCGGGGACCGCCCCCGGGCGACGCTCGCGCGCGTGTGGCGGTGGCGCGTGAGGCGGTGGTGGTGGCGACGGGTTACCGCTGCCCGCGACCGGCGGCGAGCTCGGCCGACGCCTTGTCGTACCAGGCCTCGTCGATCGCCCCGGTCGCCACGCCCGCCTTGCGGTAGCGCTGCCCGAACTCCCGGCCGGGGCAGGTCCCACGTGGCGTGGTCCTGCGGAACGGCAGGCGCACCACGACCTGGGCGACGTTGTTGCCCTCGTCGGACTCCCAGAGCGCGTTCCCCGGATCGGCCGTGTGCACGTAGGCGAAGCAGCCCCGCAGCCCGGTGACGTCGATCCACTGCTCGGGGTAGGCCGGCGGGTAGGTGTCCGACCAGCCGACCGAGGTGCCCAGCGTGACGGCGCGACGGTCCCGGTCGGTGCTGCAGGCGGGGTAGACCTCGCGGCGGGGCGTCCCGCTCAGACCGGGCCGGGTGCGTTCGAGGTCGCGCAGGCAGTACGCCACCTTCGGGCCGGTCCGGACCACCGCGGTCTTCGTCCCCGCGGCGTCGAGCGCCCACAGCTCGAACCGGGCCGCGTCGTGGAACTTCCAGTAGCGCCGGTTCAGGTGCCCGTACTTGTACTCCAGGCGGCCCGGGGTGTCGATCCGCCGCGTCCCGCCGTCCGCCCGGCGCACGAGCTGGTCGGCCTCCATGAACTTCGACCCGCCGACGATCCTTCGGCCGCGCAACGACGCCGGCCCGGCCCCGACGTTCTCGATCGAGTTGCCGGCGCGCAGCAGGACGCGTCCGCGGCCCGGTCGGTCCGTCCGCAGCCCGAACGGGCGGCGCATCATGAGGTCCGGGCAGCGGAGCGCACCGGCGTCCGGGGCGGTGCACGGGTTGTTCGGGTCGACGGGCGACTGACGGGTCGTTGCGGTGGCCGACGGCCGCTCGTCCCCGTCCCCCAGCGCGGCGGACACGGTGCCCGCACCGGTGGCGACGAGGGCGGCCGCGAGGACCGCGATCGACAGGGTCCTGGCGCGGCGCACGGCGGGGGATCCTACCCGCCGTCCGGCCCGGCGACGGGCGATGCGGCCGGGTCTGGACGGGTGGTGACGGGGCACCACCCCGCGGGCGTGGTCCCGGTGCCGGCGCGAGGACAGGGGGGCGCACGGGCCGGTCCTCCCCCGTCCCCGGCCGCGTCCGGGTCGGACCGCTCGTCGGCCTCCGAGGTCCGCGGCGATCGGGGGCCGGTCAGAGGGCCAGTCGCGGGTACTCGATCGCCGGACAGCGGTTCATCACGACGGTGAGCCCCGCGGCCCGCCCCCGCTCCGCGGCCGCGACGTCGATCACGCCGAGCTGCAGCCACGCGGCGGACGCACCGATCTGCGCGGCCTCGTCGACGTGGACCCCGGCCTCCTCGGACCGGCGGAAGACGTCGACGACGTCGATCGCGTGGTCCTCCCGGGCGGCCGCCAGCGTCGGGTAGGCCCGCTCGCCCAGGATCTCCTCGGCCTGCGGGTGGATCGGCACGATCGTGTTGCCGCGCGAGCGCAGGAGCGCGGCGATCCGGTGGCTGTCGCGGTCCGGCCGCGGCGAGCACCCGACGACGGCCCACACCCGCGGCGTCGCCAGCAGCTCCCGCACGGTCCCGTCGTCGACCCCGTCGATCGTGCTCATGGGCCGAGGCTACGGGACGGCGCCGGCGGGGCCGGCGGACCGCCGGGGCCGCCGGGCGATCAGGCCGCCGGGCGGTCAGGTCGCCGGGCGGTCAGGTCGCCGAGCGGTCGGGCGGCCGGACGGTCGGGCCGCCGCTCACCGGCCACGACGACGGGCGCGCCGCGCGGCGCGCTCACGCGCCGCCACCGCCGCGCGCAGCCGCGGAAGGCCCAGCGCCGCGGTCACCGTCACCGCGCGCAGCCGCTCGTCCTCGATCTCCGCCACCGAGAGGTCCCAGCCCGAGACGACGTAACGCGTGCCCCGCAGGTGGTCGAAGCGGGCCAGGCGCGCCAGCTCGACCCCGTCGGCGACGACCACCGCGTCCTCCGCCTGCGACCCGAGCGTCCGCAGCCGCGCCACGACGGCGCCCCCGACGGCGAGGTCCGCCTCCAGCGTCCGGCGCCGCAGGCTCTCGACGGCCCGGCGGACGAGGACCTCGCCCTGTCGCACGCCGAAGACGTCCACGAGCAACCCCGGGGGTGCCGACGCCGCGTCGGCGACGAACGGCGCCTCGGCCAGCACGAGGCCGGTCGTCGCCCGCAGCAGGCCCTCGGCGTCGCCCTCGGCGACCGGCCGGCCGTCGCGGCGGACCTCGACGGCGTGCCCCAGGCGGCGGTCCCGGATCGTCCGGACGGTGAGGTGGCCCGGGGACCACAGCTCGTGGACGAGCACGCACGGACGGTAGCCGCGCGGCGGCCGGGGAGGCGCCGGTGCCCCGCGTCCGCCGCCGGGCGCGGGTGCCGTCCTCCGGGAGGATCGGCCGGCCGGACACCCCGGGGACCGTCCGGGGGCGGCGCTACCTTCGATCGGTGAGCTGGCACACCCGGCGCCTGGCGGCGTTCGACCTCGAGACGACGGGCATCGACGTCGAGCAGGACCGCGTGGTCACCGCCGCGGTCAGCGTCGTCGGCGGCGGACTGCCGACGGCGTCGCGTGCCTGGCTCGTCGACCCCGGCGTCGAGATCCCCGCCGGCGCGAGCGCCGTCCACGGCATCAGCACGGAGCAGGCCCGTCAGGACGGCCAGGACCCGGCCGAGGCGGTCGAGCAGATCACGGCCGCGCTGGCCGAGCAGCAGCTCGCCGGCGTGCCGATCGTCGCCTTCAACGCCCGCTTCGACCTGACGATCCTCGACCGCGAGGCCCGGCGTCACGGCGTCGTGCCCCTGATCGACCGCATCGGGGGCCCCGACCGCCTGCTCGTGGTCGACCCGTTCGTCATCGACAAGCAGGTCGACCGCTACCGCCGAGGGCGTCGCACGCTGACGGCGGTCTGCGAGCACCACCGCGTGCCGCTGCTCGACGCGCACGACGCCAACGCCGACGCGCTGGCCGCCGCCCGTGTCGCGTGGCGCATGGCGACCACGCTCATCGACATCGGCGGCGCCGAGCTGACCGAGCTGCACCGTCAGCAGGTGACGTGGGCCGCCGAGCAGGCCGCGTCGCTCGAGGAGTACTTCGCGGCGCAGGGCCGTCCCGAGCGCGTCGAGGGCCAGTGGCCCTGCGTGCTCGTCGCGGCGCTCGCCGTCGCCTGACCGCGACGATCAGGGTCGGAAGCTCCTGCGGACGTCCTCCGGGACGTCCGAGGTGTCGTAGATGCCTCCCCGGGGCCTGCTCTCGAACACCGTGATCGTCAGTCGGTCGATCGGGCGACCGAAGTCGAAGTCGAAGAACACCGTGCGGGGCGCCGCGGTGCACCCGCGCTCGTCCTTCCCGGGAAGCCGCCGGACGCTGATGTCCCCGCTCTCCGTCGTCACCTTCATGTACGCGGAGTAGCCGTCGCCCCTGCCCGACGCCGAGCAGCGGTCGTCGAGCTTCGCGCGGATCTTGACGGTCTCCCGGGTCGGGAACGTGACGCGGCCGTAGCCGTGCGCGCGGCCGGACGTGACCGTCGTCCCGGTCTGCAGGTCGAAGGTCGCGGTCCGGGCCGCCTCGGCGGACCCGCAGAGGAGCAGGCCGGAGACGGCGGAGAGCGCGGCGGCGCGACGGACGGTGCGGAACGTGGACATGGAGACGGTCCTCCGGGTAGGGGACGGGCGTCCCTGCACCATGACGTGCCGGGCGGCCGTCGCGGGAGCCCTCTCAGCGTCCTCTCACGAGACCCGTCGGCCGGCAGCGTCGCCGCGGTGCGATCGGTCGCGGCCGCTCCGAATCCACGTCTCGGTGCCACCCGGCGACCGAGACGTGGATCCGGGGCGCCCAGGACCACCGATCCCGCCCTCGGTGCCACCCGGCGACCGAGACGTGGATCCGGGGCACCCAGGACCACCGATCCGGGTCTCGGTGCCACCCGGCAGTCGAGACGGGGATCCGGGGCGCCCAGGACCACCGATCCCGGTCTCGGTGCCATCCGGCAGTCGAGACGGGGATCCGTGACGCAGACCCCGCCTCCCGCGGTCCCGCCGCGGACGCTCCGAGCCCGCCCGCCCCACCCCCGGAATGGCGCTCTACGCGAAGAGCCGCCCGAGCGCGGCGTGCGCCTCGCGCAGGTCGCTCAGCGCGACGTCGGCGGTCTGCTCGCCGCAGCGCACCGAGAGGCCGTCGCCGCCGACGGTGCCGATCACGGTGACGGAGGTGCGCTCGGCCAGGGTCGCGAGCGCCTCGGCGGTGCCCGAGACGACGAAGCCGCCCGGGGCCTCGCCGAAGAGCGACGCGCGGCCGTCGGCGTCGTCCTGCGCGTAGGGCGACAGCTCGACCGTCGCGCCCAGGTCGCCGGCCAGGACCGACTCGGCGAGCGCCGTGACCAGGCCGCCCTCCGCGATGTCGTGGCAGCTCGACAGCGCGCCCTCGCGGACGGTGTCGCGGACCGCGGCGATCGCGGCGGCGGTCCGCTCGAGGTCCCATGCGGGCAGGCCGTCGGGGATCGCCCCGCCCTGGAGCTTGGCGATCTCCGACAACGCCAGCTGCGGCGAGAACGCACCGACGAGCGCGACGAGGTCGCCCTCGGCCGCGAAGCCGACCGGCGCCGTGATCGAGACGTCCGGGACCTTGCCGACCATGCCCACCACGGGCGTCGGGTAGATCGGGCCGGTCGTGCCCTCGTTGTAGAGCGAGACGTTGCCACCGACGACCGGGGCGCCGGTCGCGCGGCAGGCGTCGCCGAGGCCGCGCACGGCCTCGGTCAGCTGCCAGGCGATGTGCGGCTTCTCGGGGTTGCCGAAGTTCAGGTTGTTCGTCAGGCCGAGCGGCTCGGCGCCGACGCACGCCAGGTTGGCGGCGCACTCCAGGACGTTCCAGACCGTGCCGACGTACGGGTCGGCGGCGACGCGGCGGCCGGAGCCGTCGATCGCGACGCCGACGCCGGAGATCGCGCCCCCACCCACCCCGCCGGCCGGGGCGTCCGACCCGGCCTCGGGGGCCGGCGACGGGTGTCCCGCGCCGACCGCGTCGCCGCCGCCGACCGAGAACCGGGAGGCGGGCCCCGGGACCATCAGGACCGCGGCGTCCGTCTGGCCGGGGCGACGCACCGTGCGCGACTGCACGATCGAGTCGTACTGCTCGAAGAGCGGCCGGCGGTCGGCCACGTTCGAGGACGCCAGCAGCGCCAGCAGCGCGTCGCCGGCCGGCAGGCCGTCGGCGATCCGCCGCGGCGGCGCCGGGTAGATCGGCTCCGTCGGCTTCTCGGGGAAGATGTCGTAGAGCGGGCAGTCGTCGACGAGCGCGGGGATCGGCATGTCGCCGACGAACGCGTCGCCGTCGAAGATGCGGAACGCGCCGGTGTCGGTGACCACGCCGATCGCGGTGCCGTGGACGTCCCACTTGTCGGTCACCGCGATGACCTCGTCGACCTTGTCCGGGGTCACCACGCAGAGCATGCGCTCCTGCGACTCGGAGACCATGACCTCGAAGGGCTGCAGCCCCTCCATCCGGCGCGGGACGAGCGCGACGTCGAGGTCCAGGCCGACCTCGCCCTTGCTCGCCATCTCCGACGCCGCCGACGTCAGGCCGGCGGCACCGAGGTCCTGCAGCGAGACGAGCAGGTCCAGCTCGAGCAGCTCGAGCGAGCACTCGACGAGCTTGGACTCCTCGAACGGGTCGCCGACCTGCACCGTCGGGCGCTTGTCCGCGTCGTCCGCACCGAGCTCGGCCGAGGCCAGGACGGACGCGCCGCCGATGCCGTCGGCACCGGTCGCGGCGCCGAACAGCACGACGACGTTGCCCACGCCGGTGGCGGCCGAGCGGATCAGCCGCTCCTCGCGGACCAGGCCCAGCGCCATCGCGTTGACCAGGCAGTTGGTCTCGTACGGCCCCTCGAAGTAGACGTCGCCGCCGATGTTCGGCACGCCGATCGAGTTGCCGTAGTGGCCGATGCCGCGGACCGCGCCGTCGAGCAGGAAGCGGGAGCGCCGGCGGCCGGACTCGCCGTCGTCGTCGCCGATCGACGGGGCCGGCACCGCCTGCGTGTCCCCCGCGCCGCCGACGCCGGAGCTCGGCTCGGTGACCGAGGGGGCGAGCGACGGGTGCGCCACGTCGCCGTCGACCTCGCCGAAGCGCAGCGCGTCGAGGACCGCGATCGGCCGGGCGCCGAGCGCGAAGATGTCGCGCAGGATGCCGCCGACGCCGGTGGCCGCACCCTGGAAGGGCTCGACCGCGGAGGGGTGGTTGTGCGACTCGACCTTGAACGCCACGGTCCAGCCGTCGCCGACGTCGACCGCTCCGGCGTTCTCGCCCGGGCCCAGGACGATCGCCGGGCCTTCCGTCGGCAGCGTGCCGAGGAGCTTCTTGGAGTGCTTGTACGAGCAGTGCTCGCTCCACATGAGCGAGAACATCGCCAGCTCGACCTGCACGGGCTCGCGGCCGAGCTTCTGCACGACCAGGTCGTACTCCGAGGCGGTCAGGCCGAGCGCCTTGGCGTTCTCGAGGCCCGGGGCGTCGCCCTCGGGCACCGCGCCGGCCGGGAGGTCGCGGGGCGCGGGCAGGGCGTCGGAGGGAGCGTGCGTCATCAAGGGCCTGGGCTCGGGAACGGCGGAGGGGCCCGGGGCGGGAGGCCCGCGAGCCCGTGGATCGTACCGGGGCACCAGCCTGCGCCCCGGCCCGGCGACGGGAGGCCGGACTCAGCCCCGGCGGCGGCGCAGCGGCCCGTGCGGGCGCGGCGCGCGGGCCGGCGCGTCGAGCTGCTGCCAGGCGTCCTCACCCACGAGGTGGGCGACCCAGCCGCGGATCTCCCCGTCGTCGACGATGCCGCTCATCCGCACGTGCAGCACGACGACGTCCCCGTTCGCCGCCAGCATCCGCTTGTCGAGCTCGTAGGACGTCTCTCCCGAGCGGATCGCGACGTCCCGCCGGTGGGCCTCGCGTGCCACGTCGTCGACCTGGGTGACGTCGTCGACCTTCGACCCGACGAGCTGCATCTCGCGGTGGCCCAGGAGCCCTTCGAGCGCGGGGTTGACCCGCAGCCACTCGCCGCGGGCCGAGACGAGGCCGACCCCGACGAACGAGGCGCCGAAGAGGACGTCGAAGACGCGCGAGAGCTCGACGACGACGCCCTCCTGCTCGCGGGCCCGGGTGACGTCGCGGGCGACGACCACGCAGCCCGGCGCGGCGGTCCCGAACGGTGCGGGGTGCAGCGTGAACTCGCAGACCCGGCCGCCGGGCAGGCCGTCGACGAGGAGGGACGAGCGCGCGCCGCGCACCGCGGCGGCGGCACGATCCGCGAGCGCCTGCTGGCCCCGCAGGGGCAGGACCTCGGTCAGCGTGCGCCCGGCGAGGTCGCCGCCGCTGCGCCCGAAGTGGTGGTGCAGGCCGCCGTAGGCGACCCGGACGACCCGGTCGGGGCCGGCCGCCAGGATCGACAGCTCCGGGTCCGCGGCGAGCGCCTCGAGCATCGCGACCGGGTCGCGCGAGGGCATGGCGGGGAGGCCGTGGTGGTCGGCCGCGACCGCCGGGCCGGCACCGGTGGCGGCCGGGCGGGAGCCCGCGAGCGGGCGCCGGGCCGGGGGCCCCGCCGGAGGAGCGTCGGCGTGGGCCCGCGCCGACCAGCCCGCGAACCTGCCGACGGTCGGCGGCTCGCCGGCCACGGGGGTCGGTGCGGGGAGCAGGGGTGCCGACGGGCGGGGACCGGCCAGGGGTGAGCGCAGCGACGGATCGGGGACGACCGTGGCCGGGACCGCCGGGGGGTGGACCTCGACGACGAAGCGGTCGCCGTCCTTCCTGCAGGCGACGAGGTCGCGACCGAACGCGCCACGCAGGTCGCTGCCCAGAGCCGTCGGCCGGACGAGCGTCACCGCGTACTCCGCGGACCCGCCGCCCAGCCGGGTCACCTCGACGCCGCCGACCCCGCGGATCCGCCAGAGGACGAGCGCGACGTCCTCCGCGCCCTCCGCGGTCGACACGGGACGCACGACGACGCGGGCGGTCCCCCGCGTGAGGGACCCGGAGCCGAAGGCCGGGAGGCGGTCGGGCGGGAGCGCCGGCGCGGCGGTCGCCGGCCGCTCGCGCCTGGGGGTCGACTTCCACTCCGCCATCTGCGCCGCAATCTACCCCCCGGGGGAGCCCCCGTGGGAGGGCGCACGACCGCTCGTCAGGCGCGTGCGCCCTGCAGCAGCGACCGGAACAGCACGAGGCCGTCGGTCGAGCCCGTCAGCGCGTCCACCGCGTGCTCGGGATGCGGCATCAGCCCGACGACGTTGCGCCCCTCGTTGCAGACGCCGGCGACGTCGTCGAGCGACCCGTTGAAGTTGCCGCCTGCCGCATAGCGGAAGACGATCTGGTCCTGGTCGGCGATCTCGGCGTGCAGCTCCGACGGCGCCCACCAGCGACCGGACTGGTGCTTGGCGGGGATCGAGAGCAGCTGGCCCTCGGTGGCCGCGGCGGTCCAGTCGGTCTCGGTGGTCTCGACCGAGAGCTGCACCTGCCGGGAGACGAAGCGCCGGTCGGCGTTCTGCAGCAGCGCGCCGGGCAGCAGCCCGGCGGCGCATAGGACCTGGAAGCCGTTGCAGATCCCGAGCACCGGACCGCCGTCGCGGGCGAAGTCGGCGATCGCGTCCATCACGGGGCTCAGCCCGGCGATCGCGCCGGCGCGGAGGTAGTCGCCGTACGAGAAGCCGCCGGGCACGACGACCGCGTCGACGCCCTTCAGGTCGCGGTCGCGGTGCCACAGCAGCTCCGCGTCACCGACGTGGCCGGCGGCCAGCAGCGCGTCCACCTCGTCGCACGAGCCCGGGAACTGCGGCACACCGATCCTCACGACGCCACCCCCGACCGGTTCCCGGTCTCCTTCGGATGGGATTCCCACCCACCCGACTCGAACTGCGGAACCCCGATGCGAAGCGGCATGCGGAGCCTCAGCCCGCGACGGCGGCGCCGTCGACCTGGATCTCGTAGTCCTCGATCAGCGGGTTCGCGAGGAGCTTGTCGCAGATCGCCGCGACCTCGGAGGCATCGGCGGCGTCGAGCTCGACGAGTCGGCCGATGCGGACGTCGGACACGCCCTCGAAGCCTAGCTGCGGCAGCGCCTGCTCGACGGCCGTCCCCTGGGGATCGAGGATGCCGGCCTTGGGCCGGATGAGGATGCGGACGTGGGGCATCGCGGCGGGGTCCTTGCGGGGTCGGTGAGCACGGCCCGCCCGCCCCGCACGGGGTCCGCGGCGAGCGCTGGTGCCCGCCGATGGTACCGGGTAGGTCCGGGTGCCACCCGGGCGCCGCGGACGCCCGCCGCCCCCGGAGCCCGAGGTGGCCGTGTGCGAGCATGGGTGGTCCTGGCCGAACGTGAAAGTTCGTCGACCCCGCGTCACCCCGCCGGTCCTCCCGTCCCGGCCGCCGTCCCGTGTCCTCGCCCCCAGCTCCTGCCGCCCCGGCGCCCCGCCGCCTGCCCGTCGCGATCCTCGCGTTGGCCATCGCCGCGTTCGCGATCGGCTCGACCGAGTTCACGATCATCGGGCTGCTGCCCGAGGTCTCCGAGGACCTGGACGTCTCGATCCCGACCGCGGGTCTCCTGGTCTCCGGCTACGCCATCGGGGTGGTGATCGGGGCACCGCTGATGACCGCCGCGGGCACCCGCGTGCGCCGCCACCGCATGCTGCTGCTGCTGATGGCGATCTTCACCGTCGGCAACGTCCTCTCGGCGATCGCCCCGTCCTACGGACTGCTGCTCGTCAGCCGCGTCCTCTCCGCCCTGCCCCACGGGGCGTTCTTCGGCATCGGCGCGGTGGTGGCGTCGGAGCTCGTCCGGCCCGAGCTGCGCCACAAGGCCGTGGCCTCCATGTTCACCGGCCTCGCGCTGTCCAACGTGATCGGGGTGCCGCTCGGCACCCTCCTGGGCCAGGAGCTCGGCTGGCGCGCCTCGTTCTGGGTCATCGCCGTGCTGGGACTGGTCAGCCTCGTCGCGATCCTCCGGCTGATCCCGCCGATGTCCGCCGGCACCTCGCTGCGCCACGAGCTCGAGGCCTTCCGCCGCGGGCGGGTGTGGCTCGCGCTGGCGGTCATCGTCTTCGGCTTCGGCGGCCTGTTCACGATCGTCGGGTACATCAAGCCGCTGATGACCGACGAGGCGGGGCTGTCGGAGACCGCCGTGCTGCCCGTCCTGGCCGTGCTCGGCCTGGGGATGGTCGTGGGCACCCGTCTGGTCGACGTCGTCACGCGCGGCCGCGACCTGACCCGCGTCATCCCCGTCCTGCTGGCGGCGATGGTCGTCGTGCTCCTGCTGTTCGTCGTCGGCGCGCACTGGGCGCCCGCCGCGATCGTGCTCGTCTTCCTGCTGGGCACGGTCGCCTTCGCCGCCGCCACGCCGATGCAGGCGATGACGATGGACGTGGCCGCCGAGGCCCCGACCTTGACCTCCGCCGCGGCCCAGGGCGCGTTCAACCTCGGCAACGCGCTCGGCCCGGCGCTCGGCGGCGTCGCGATCAACGCGGGCTTCGGCTACGCGGCCCTGGGCTGGGTCGGCGCGCTCATCGGCTGCGTCGGCGTGGCGCTGGCGATCGTCTTCGCGCGGCGGACGGCCGCGACGCCCCGTGCGGGGCACGTCGTCGGCTCGCCGGCGGACTGAGGCCCGAGGAGGACCGCGACGCCTCGGCGCCGCGGTCCTCGAGGAGCTCCTACCTGCGGGTGCTCTTGCGGGGGAGCGTCCGGGTCGCCTTCAGCGTCCGGTTCTCGTTCGCCGTGACGAAGGTCGACCGGAGGGTCAGCTTCGCCCGCGGGTTGGCCTTCAGCAGCCGGCGCCCGGCGGCCGTCGGCTTGATCGTCACCGTGATGCGGGCCGCCTTGGTCACCCGGCGGACCGCGGTGCCGACCGTGCGGTCCTTGCCGCGCACCCGGATCGTCAGCGTGTAGCTGATGCGACCGGCCTGCGGGACCAGGTCCCGGAACTTCACCGTGCGCAGCGACTTCGAGATCGTCGCGGCGCCGGGGGCCTTCTGCAGCCCCGCGACGGTCAGCGCCGGGGTCAGCGCGTCCTGCTTCGGCGCGGGCGCCGGAGCGGTGACGGGGGCCGGTGCCGGGTCGGGCACCAGCACCGGGGCGGGCGCGGGCGTCGGGACGACCGGCTTGGGCTCGTCCGCCGCCAGCGCGTAGCCGGCCGGCAGCACCTTCGCCGCCGGGGCCTTGACCTGACCGCCCGCGGCGCCGGGGGCGTCGACCGTCGGCAGGCGCAGCTCGAGGCCGGAGACCCCGACGGGCGCCTGACCGGAGGCCGGCAGCGCGTACGGCGCATCGCGACCGAGGAGCTCGAGCTTGACCGTGTGGCCCTCGGCGACCTTCCAGGCCTGCGGGTGCAGCTGGAAGACCTGGCGGCTCGTCGTGCCCGGGTTCGTCGGGCGGTAGGTGCCGCGCGCGATCAGCCGCTGCATGCCGGCCGGATCGACGTCGTACAGGCGCCCGACCACGGCGTCGTTGACGTTCTTCACCGCGAGGTCGGCCAGGATCGTCGGCGCGCCGGCGATCGTGTAGCCACCGGCCGGGGCCGCGGGCGTCTCGTAGATCGCGGCACCGGTGGTGTCCGTGTCGTTGCCGGAGGTGCAGACGTCCGGGACGGGCTGGGCGTCGGGCTTGCGCGGGTCCGCCGGGGAGAACCGGTTGACCGGGGTGGTGTCCGCCGCGACGGTCTGCGCCGCCGCGTCCGCGAGGCGCACCTCGCCCTTGGCCAGCGAGGCCCAGTTCTTCGCCTCGAAGACCGTGCCGCCCGAACCGATCGGGCAGACGCTCGTGATCGCCGTGACGCCACCGACGGCGTCGGACGGGGTCGCACCGTCACCGCGGACGTAGTGGGCGAACCACTCGTTCTCGGCGGTCGCGACCCTCGTCGCGTCGGCGACGCCCGGGCTCGCGGCGGAGCGGTTGGCGTGGCCCAGGTCCAGACCGATCAGCTTGATCGGCGTCGTCGGGTGGTTCGCGCGGACCTTGTTGTAGTACCGCAGCGCCTCGTCGACCGGGAAGAGGTCGTCGTTCCAGCCGTTGGAGATCAGCGCCGGCGCGGGCGCGACGCTGTCGTTCGTGCCGTAGGAGCCGTGGCTCGGGAACTGCTCGAGCTGCTGGTCGACGAACGGCTCACCGTCGTAGGGGCCGCCGCTGAGGTTGGTGTTGAGCCAGACGGCGATGTTCGCCGTCGGGTCGGAGTTCGGCGGCGCGTAGTAGCCGGTCTGATCGCCGCCGCCGTAGAGCTGCAGGTTCCAGACGAGCTTCTGGATGCCGAAGCGGCGGTCGCCGGCCGGGCCCGAGTACGGGTTGTAGGCGGCGTAGTCGAGGCCGCTGCCGTTGGGCATGAGCGCCTGGATCAGGTCGGACCAGCCGTACTGCGGCGCGGTCGCGGCGATCTTCATCGGCGTCTTGTTCCTGGGGCTCGTCCACGGGACCAGCGTGCCGTCGGGCTGCTGGACGCGGTCCTTCAGGGCGCCGAGCTGCGCGGCCATGCCGCCGCCGTAGGAGCCGCCCGTCGCGCCGATGCGCTGCGGGTCGATGACGCCGTCGTCGGCGAGCATCCCCATCAGGTGCTGTGCGTCGTGCACCTCGTAGGCGTTCGACATCAGGTGGATGACGCTGCTGGCACCGCAGCCGGCGGGCTTCGCCGGCTGGTTGGCGCCGAGCTGCGGGAACTTGCCGCAGGAGCCCCAGAAGCCGCGGTCGGTGATCGAGAAGACGGCGTAGCCCTGGGCGAGCCACCGCTGGGCGGTCCCCGAGGACGGCAGGATCTTGGCGCTGCCGTAGCCGTGGTAGAGGCCGACGACCGGGAAGTTGCCGTCCGGGCCGGTGGCGGGGACGGGCGGCAGGGCGACGGACACGTCGATCGGGGTGCCGTCCCAGCTCGGGATGCGCGAGACGCCCGCGGGCACCTGGCCGCTCGGGCCGCCGCACCAGCGCTGGCCGTTGGTCGCGTCGGCCGTCTTCTGCACGTTGCAGGCGATCTTGGCCGCGCCGGCGTCGTTGAACACGGACGGCACGGCGGCCTGGGCCGTCGCGGCTGGCGCGAGGGCCAGTGCCGCGGCGACGGCGCCGATGATCGAGGTCTTCCTCATGTGGCTCCCCTCCTGATCCTGCTGGGGCCGCGGGCCGGAGGGACCGCGCGGACCGCCGCGTACTCGACGCGACGGGCCACCGTAGGCCGGAAACCGTTCACACGGGAGAAACTTTCGGGGCCGTGGCCGGATGGCCGATGGCCCCGGCGATCCTCAGGCGGTGCGGCGGCGGCGCAGGAACGGGTCGGCGAGCGCCGGGGCGACGTAGCCGCGGTCGGCGGAGGAGATCGTCGTGCCGGGCGGGACGATCTCGTCGATCCGGTCCAGGACGTCCTTGCTCAGCGTCACGTCGACGGCGCCGAGCTGCGTCTCGAGCTGCTCCATCGTGCGCGGGCCGACGATCGGTGCCGTGACGCCCGGGTGCTGCAGGACGAACGCGAGCGCCAGGTGGACGAGCGTGACGCCGCTCTCCTCGGCGAGGACGGCGAGGTCCTCGGCCGCGTCGAGCTTTGCGGCGTTCTCCGGGTTGTCGAGGTCGTAGCGGGCCGGCATGCGCTTGGCGCGGGAGGAGTCCGGCGCGTCCTGCCCCTTGCGCCAGCGACCGGTCAGCCAGCCGCCGGCCAGCGGGCTCCACGGGATGACGCCCATGCCGTACCGCTCCGTCACCGGCAGCAGGTCGGCCTCGATGCCGCGGACGAGGATCGAGTAGGGCGGCTGCTCCGTGACGAACCGGCCCAGACCGCGCTTCTCGGACACCCACTGCGACTCGACGACCTCGTGCGCCGGGAACGTCGAGGAGCCGAATGCGCGGATCTTGCCCTCGCGCTGCAGGTCGGTCAGCGCCGAGAGCGTCTCCTCGACGTCGGTGTCGGCCTCGGGGCGGTGCACCTGGTAGAGGTCGATCCAGTCGGTCTGCAGGCGCCGGAGGCTGTTCTCGACCTCCTGCACGATCCAGCGGCGCGAGTTGCCGCGCTTGTTCGGGTCGCCGCCGGGCTCGCCCATCGGGACGTCCATCGGGGCGTGGAACTTCGTCGCGAGGATCACGTCGTCGCGACGGCCGGCGCTCAGGGCCTTGCCGACGATGATCTCCGACTCGCCCTGCGAGTAGACGTCGGCGGTGTCGATGAAGTTGATCCCGGCGTCCAGCGCGCGGTGGATGATCCCGATCGACGTGTCGTGGTCGGGCTCCCCCCACGCGCCGAACATCATGGCCCCCAGACAGAGGGGGCTGACCTGCATGCCGGTGCGACCGAGGCTGCGGTAGTCCATCCACCGACCATACGACCGGGCGGCCGCCTCGCCTGAGCGACGGGCGATCGCTGGCCCCCGGGCGTCGTCGGCGCGGCCCGCGGCGAGCCGGAACGCGCGGTCATCCGAGGGCTTCCCCGGTCACCGCCCGGCGAGCCGGTGCAGCTCCGCGCGGACGTCCGGCCCCGCGTCCCGCGCGTCGAAGACGACGACGCCGGTGGCGACGCTCAGCCCGGCGACGACCCGGCCGTCGACCGCCGCCACGACGACGGGCTGGGCGGGCACCGTCTCCCCCAGCCGGTGCGCCAGGTCGCGGAGCTCCACCTGGTCCATCGCCGTCGGGGCGCGCACCGCCACCTCGGGCGGGTGCGTCGGACCGCGGTCGGGCTGCGGTGCGCGGTCGTGCCGACGGGTCCGTCCCGCC
This sequence comes from Patulibacter sp., assembly GCF_030655195.1. GTDB lineage: Bacteria > Actinomycetota > Thermoleophilia > Solirubrobacterales > Solirubrobacteraceae > Patulibacter. Next base: position 37,720 of record NZ_JAURWA010000123.1, read on the forward strand.
CGCTCGGGGTGCCCGCGACGCAGGGGGCTGGGGTGCTGCTGGATACGGGGCGTGGTGCTCACGGGTGCCTCCTCGGGGTGGACGTCCACCGTCCCGCGCCGGCGGGCCGATCTCCAGCGCGATACGGCATGCCCATGCCGGGTCGGCATGCCCGGGACCCGCGGGTCCGGCGGTACCGTGGGGACATGGACCTGCTCCAGCTGCGCGTGCTGCGCGAGGTCGCGCGGTGCGGGTCGATCTCGGCCGCCGCCGAGGCCCTCGACTACACCCAGCCGGCGGTCTCGCGGCAGCTCGCGGCCCTCGAGCGGACGGCCGGTCGCCCGCTCGTCGAGCGCACCGCGCGAGGCACGCGGCTGACGCGCGTCGGCGAGGTGCTGCTGCGCCGCGCCGACACGATCCTCGCCGAGCTGGAGGCGGCGCGGTCGGACCTCGACCGGCTCGAGGAGGACGACCGCCGGCCCGTCCGCCTGACCGCCTTCGCCACGGCGATCGCGACGTTCGTCCCCGACGCCGTCGCCGTGGTCCGGCGGGCGCTGCCCGACGTCACCGTCGAGGTGCGGCTCAGCGGCGACACGCGCATGGGCGCATCCGACCTGCGCGCCGACCGGCTCGACGTGGCGCTCGTCAACACCGACGGCCGGGCGACCCCGCCGGCCCGGGAGCACCTCGTCCGGCGCGACCCGTTCTGGTGCTGCCTCCCGGTCGGCCATCGGCTCGCGGACCGCGACGTCGTGCCGTTCGCGGCGCTGCGGGACGAGCCGTTCCTGCTGACCGCCGACACGCTGTGCGCCGAGCGGGCGATCATCCTCGAGGCGTGCGCCACCGCGGGGTTCCGGCCCCGCGTCACCGGCCACTGCGACGACCCCGCCGTCACGCAGGGGCTCGTCGCCTCCGGCGTCGGGGTGGCGGTCGTGCCGGAGATGGCGCTCCTGCGGCTGCGCGACGACGTGGTCCTGCGGCCGCTGGCCGTCCCGCTCAGCCGGCGGGTGGTCGCGCTCGTCCCGCACGAGGCCCCGCCCCGTCCGGGCCGCGACGAGCTCGTCGCCGCGCTGCGGGAGGCAGGCGCGTCGTGGCGGAGCCCGGTGACCCCGTCCTCGAGGTCCGCGGCCCACGCCCGGGCTACGCTCCGCGCATGACCGTCGCGCTCATCCTCCTGGCCGTGATCTTCGGCGCCGCCGGCGTCGCCAAGGTCGCCGGTGCGCAGTTCACCCGCGACAAATTCGCCCGGTGGCCGATCGACGAGCGGTTGCGGGTCAGGATCGGTCTCGTCGAGATCGTCCTGGCCGTGCTGGCGCTGATCGGCATCGCCAGCGAGCCGGTCGCGATCGTCGCCGCGCTCGGCGTGATCGTCGCGATGGTGATCGCGTTCCGCATCCACCTGGCCGCGAAGGACCCGATCGCGCTGACCAGCGGCGCGCCGTTCGCGGCGGCGCTCGGGGTGCTGGTGCTGGTCCTCGCGATCGTCTGACCGGAGCCGCCCCGACCGCTGCCGCGACCCGGGCTCAGCCCGTGCCGGCGCCCGTGCGCTCGTACCAGGCCGACAACGGCTCGCCCGTGATCCGCTCGTAGGCCTCGGCGTAGCGCTCGCGCGTCCCGGCCACGACGTCGTCCGGGATCGCCGGGGCCGGCGGCCGCTTGTCCCAGCCCGAGGCGGTGGCCCAGTCCCGCACGTACTGCTTGTCGAACGACGGCGGCGTCTCGCCGACGACGAAGCCGTCGACCGGCCAGTAGCGCGAGGAGTCCGGCGTCAACGCCTCGTCGCCGAGCACGAGCTGGCCGGTGGCGGGGTCCAGGCCGAACTCGAACTTCGTGTCCGCGAGGATCACGCCGCGCGACCGCGCGTGCTCGTGGGCGTGGCGGTAGAGCGCGACCGCGGCCTCGCGGACCCGCGTCGCCAGCCCGTCGCCGTCGCCGTCCTCGGCCAGCGGCGCCAGCAGCTCCGCGGCCCGGGCGAAGTCGATCGCCTCGTCGTGGCCGTCGCCGACGTCGGCCTTCGTCGACGGGGTGAAGAGGGGCACCGGCAGCTCCTGGCTCTCCTGCAGCCCGGCGGGCAGCTCGATGCCGGAGACGTGCCCGGTCGCGAGGTAGTCCGTCCACGCCGAGCCCGTGATGTGCCCGCGGACGACGGCCTCGATCGGCAGCATCGTGAGCCTGCGGACCACGACGCCGCGGCCGCGCGCCTCGACCGGCACGCCGTCGGTGTAGGAGACGACGTGGTTGGGGACGATGTGGGCGGTCTGGTCGAACCAGAACGCCGAGACCCCGGTGAGCACCGCGCCCTTGCCCGGGATCGAGTTGGGGTGGACCGCGTCGTAGGTGGAGATGCGGTCCGAGGCGACGAGCAGCAGGCGACCGTCGCCGGCGTCGTAGATGTCGCGCACCTTGCCGCGGGCGATCAGGCGGAGGGCGTCGAGGCTGCTCACGGCGGGCAGGCTACCGACCCGCCGGCCCGCGACCCCGGCGCGCTGCTCCTCGCGGCGCCCGGAGCGAGCGCGGGCGCCGCGTCGGCCCTAGAAGCGGCTGAGCGCCCGGGCGCTGAGCCGGAATCCGTGGCCGGCGCGGTTGGTGCAGCGGAACGCGCCCCGCAGCGACCGGCATGTCGCGCCGTCGATCGTCACCCGCGACCCCACGCGCACGGTCCGGACCCGCCCGGAGCCCAGGCTCCCGAGGAGGGCGCCGCACTGGTCCACGCGCCTGGACCGCCCACCCGGACCGAGGAACACGCTCGGGTTGTAGCCGCCGTCGCAGCCGCGCGACGGCAGGAACGACTGCTCCGAGATCGAGCAGACCAGGCCGCGGGTGATGCCCAGGCGGCCGACCGACCTGGCGTCCGAGCAGACGATCGTCCCGGACGGCGAGGCGACCCTCCGCGCCTGCGCCTCGGGGACCGCGAACCCCACGGCCCCCGCGCACGTCGCCACGATCGCCGTCAGCCGAGCCGCTCGCATCCGCGGATCCTAGCCCGGTCCGGGGACCGTCTCCGGTGCTCATCGCGCGCTGGGCCGATCGCGGAGGGCCGGGCCCCGCCGGCGCGCGAGGAGAGCCCGCAACCGGGCGATCCGTGCGGGCCAGGGCGAGTGCTCCGCCGCGGCCGCCTGCAGCGCGTCGACGGCCCGGCCGGTCGGCCAGTCGGGGTCGGCGAGCACCTTCCGGTCGGTCAGACCGATCGCGGCGATCGGCCGTCCGACGGCCAGGGCCAGCAGCACGGGCTCGCGGGGCACGTCCCGGCCCTCTCGCGCCGCCAGGGCCCGCAGCGCGATCCGGTCGTCGTCCGTCGCGTGACGCAGGACGACCGCGTCGTCGGGGACGCGCGGCCCGGCGCCCAGCAGCCGGGCGTGCAGGTCGATGCGGCGGTCCAGGCCACGGCGGGCGGCGTCGAGGTGGGTGGTGGTGTGGTGCAGCATGAGGGGCGGTCCTTCCGGCCGTCGGGGTCGATGGGAGGACCGTCCTCCGTCCGGCCGCGGTTCTCCATCGCACCTGGGCATGCGTCCCATGCGTGCCGCGGCCTCCCCCGCGGGCGCATGGCGGGCATGTCGGACGCGCATGGACGACGCCGGCGGAGCGGTCTACGCTCGACGGAGCCATGGAACTCCTGCACCTCCGGGTCCTGCGCGAGGTGGCGCGGCGCGGCTCGATCTCCGCCGCCGCCGACGCGCTGGACTACACCCAGCCGGCCGTCTCACGGCAGCTCGCGATCCTGGAGCGCCAGACCGGGCAGGCGCTCGTCGAGCGCACGCCGCGCGGGGCGCGCCTGACATCGTCGGGCGAGGCCCTGCTGCGCCACGCCGAGGACATCCTCGCCCGCGTCGACGCGGCGCGGGACGAGATGGAGGCGATCGCGACGCTGCGCGGCGGCCGCGTGCGGGTGTCCGCGTTCCCGAGCGCGATCGGCTCGTTCGTCCCGTCGGGACTGCGGGCCTTCGGCGAGCGGCATCCCGACGTGCAGGTCGGCTTCCGGGTCGCCGAGGCGGGCCCGGCGATCGAGCTGCTGCAGCGCGGCGCCGTGGACGTCGCGGTCACCAGCCTGGGCCTGGCCGGCGGGCCGCCGCCGGGGCTGCGGGCCCACGCCCTGATCGACGATCCGTTCCTGCTCGCCCTCCCCCCGGATCACCCGCTGGCGGACCTCGCCGAGGTGCCGGTCGCGGCGCTGGCGGGCGAGCAGCTGATCATCGGGAACCCGTCGACCTGCCCGGACTGCGAGGTCATGCTGCTGGCCTGCCAGGACCACGGGTTCGTCCCGGATCGCTCCTACGCGGTCGACGACTACGGCGCGGTCCTCGGGCTCGTCTCGGCGGGGCTGGCGGCCGCGATGGTCCCGCAGCTCGCGCTGACCGGCCCGCGCACGGACGTCGTGATCCGCCCCCTCGACGCGCACCTCGTGCGCCACATCGTGGCGATGACCGTCGACGGCCCCGGCGGCTCGGCGGCGGACGAGGCGATGGTCGCGGCGCTGGCCGACGCGGCGGCGGCGCACCGCGTGACGGGCGCCCGGGCGGCCGGCGTCCCCGCCGGCGCCTGACCGCCGCTCCCGCCCCGCGTCCGCGCCCTGCGTCGACGACGGCCCTCATGTCCCGCGCCCTGCGTCGGGCCCGGCCCCGGCGTCCGCGTCCGCGGTTGCAGCTTCCATTCCCTCCGGGCATACACTGGCCGGGATGCAGCGTCCGATCCTGCCCTCGACGCACGACCTCGAGGCGTTCGTCGCGGCGATCGAGGCGGGGACGATGGGCGGGGCGGCCGAGGCGCTGGACCTGACGCAGTCCGCGGTGACCAAGCGGATCGCGCGGCTCGAGGCCCAGCTGGGCACCGTGCTGCTGGAGCGGGGGCGCTACGGCGTGCGGCCGACCGGCCCCGGCGGGTCGCTCTACCCCGAGGCGCGGCGGGCGCTCGAGACCCTGCGGCGCGCGACGGAGCTGCTGCGCGAGGAGCGCACGGCGCGGCACGAGACCCTGCGGATCACGGCGAGCCACACCGTCGGCGAGTACCTGCTGCCGGACTGGCTGGCCACCCACCGGCGGACCGGCGCGACGTTCCACGCGACGATGCGGATCGCCAACTCCCCGGCGGTCCTCGAGGCCGTCCGCGAGGGCGACGCGGACCTCGGGTTCGTCGAGCACGGCGGCGACGCGTCGGGTCTCGAGACGCTCGTCGTCGGCCGCGACGAGCTCGTCGCCGTGATCTCGACGGAACACCGCTGGGCGGCCCGCCGGACGATCGCCGTGCGGGAGCTCGTCGGCGAGCCGTACATCACGCGCGAGCCGGCGTCGGGCACGCGGACGGTCGCCGAGGACGCCCTGGCCAAGGCCGGCGTGCGCCTGCAGCCGGCGCTCGAGGCGCAGAGCCTCGAGACCGTCAAGCGGTCCGTCGCCGGGGGTGGCGGCTTCTCGCTGCTGTCGCCGCTGGCCGTCGCGCACGAGGTCGATGCCGGGTCGCTGGCCACCCGGCAGGTGCGCGGGGTCGACCTGCGCCGCGAGCTGCGCGCCGTGCGCCGCAGGACGCGCACGACCGTCCCCGGGACGGGCGCCGAGCCGGCGCGGCAGCTGTGGCGGTGGCTCGCCGCGGAGGTCGCGCCGGACGACCGCGCCTAGCAGGTCGAGGGCCCCCGAGGGGCCGGTCCGCGCGGGCGGGACGACGTCCCGCCGGCCATGAATATCGGCCCCTGGAGGGGGGTACCGAGTCGCGTGGTCGGAGTCCGCCGACCGCCCCACCAGGCACCCGTCCCCTTGTCCGTCCCCGCCATCTCCCGCGACGCCGCGAGCCTCGAGGCCCTGCGCCTGGCCGTCGACGACCTCGACCAGCAGGTGACGATCCTCGGGCCCGACGGCCGCGTCGTCCACGTCAACGCCGCCCGGCGTGCGTGGATCGCCGAGGACCCCTCCCGGCCGGGGCCGGTCGCGGACCACGACCCGCTCGCGGCCGCCGCCGAGGTCGGCCCCGGGGCCCGGGCGATCGCCGCCGGGATCCGCGGGGTGCTCGACGGCGTCCTGGAGCACTTCGAGGCGGAGTACCCCTGCCGCGACCGGTTCTTCGCGCTCCGCGCCACGCCCATGGCCGTCGACGGGGTCGGCGTGCTGGTGGTCCGCACCGACGTCACGGATCGCCACGTCGCTGCGAGCGGGGGGCTCCCCGGTCCCACCGCGCGGATCGTCAGTCGCCGCGTCGTGGCGCAGCGGCTCGACGACCTGCTGGCGGCCGGGCCCGTCGGGGTGGTCTCGATCCGGCCGCGACGCACCGGACCCCGCAGCCTGGAGCGCTCGTCGGCCGGCCGCGAGGACGTGGTGCGCCGGACCGCCGAGCTCGCCGAGCAGCTGCTGCCGGCCGGGGTGCTCACCGGGCGGTCCGGAGCCGACCGGCTGGTCGTCCTCCTGCCCGGCGTCGACGACGCGGACCTGCGCCGCGCCGCCGTCCCCCTGGCCGCCGGGTGGCGCGCCCGCATCGGCCGGCCCAGTGACCTCGAGGCGACGATCGAGACCGTCCTCGCGCTGCCCGGCGAGCGCGCCGACGACGTGCTCACGCGGGTCGCCGGGGGCCTCGCCCTCGGCGCCGGCGACCTGCCGGCGACGACCGTCGTCGGCGCGGTCGCCGCGGGCTGAGCGAACCCCGGCCCCGAGGCCCGCGGGCCCTCAGTCCGCCGCGGGCTCGACGACCGGCACCGCCGAGGTCCGCGCCGCGATCCGCCGGCGATGGTGTCCGGCGGCTCCCAGGAGCGCCGCGTCGACCTGCGCCCGCTTGAGCAGCCAGTGCACGTCGGCCTCCCACGTGAAGCCGATGCCGCCGTGCAGCTGCACCGCGGCGGCCGTCACGGTGCGGCCCGCGTCCGACGCCGCGGCCTTGGCCATCGCCGCGGCGACGGGCAGCTCGGCGGCCAGCCGCGCGCGCTCCGCCTCGTCCTCGGCCGCGTCGACCGCGTCGGCGACCCACGCCGCGTTGTAGGTCATGACGCGCGCCATCGCGACGTCGCGCAGCATCTGCGCGGCCCCGTGCTGGACCGCCTGGAACGACCCGACGGGCCGCCCGAACTGCTTGCGCTCCCGCACGTAGGCGACGGTCATGTCGAGCGCGCGCTGCGTGACGCCGACGAGCTCCGCCGCGACGACCACCGCCGCGCGGTCGAAGCCCGGACCGGTCGGCGTCGGCGTGCCGCCGAGCCACTCGCCCCGCATGTTCAGCTCCTCCTCCGGGTCGAGCTCCGGGATCCGGATCCGGCCGTGGCCGCGCGTCGGGTCGATCGCGCGGACCGGCTCGGCGATGCCGGCGCCGGGGGCGTAGAGCGCGGCCGGGCCGCCGTCGGGGTCGCCGACCAGCAGGAGCGCCGCGTCCGCCGCCCCGGGCACCGGCACGCGGTCGCCCGTGAACGTCGTGGCCCCGCGCAGCTCGCCCGAGGCGAGGTGCGAGAGCCAGTCCTCGCGCTGCTGCTCGGTGCCCTCGTGCTGCACCACGAGCGCCGCGGTCGTCGTGCCGAGCCACGGCACGGCGGCCACCGCATAGCCGAGCTCCTCGGTGATCGCGCAGAGGTCGACGAGACCGAGGCCCTGGCCCCCGTGCTCCTCCGGGATCGCGATCCCGGTCCAGCCGAGCGTCGCGAGCTCGGACGTCAGCGCGGCGTCCTCCCCCGGCACCCGGGCCAGGTCGGGCATGCCGGTGGGCTCCACGTCCGCCTCGGCGACGACGGTGCGCAGCCGCGCGAAGCTCGCGCGGGCGGCGAGCAGGTCGCGCGCGGCGCGCTGGATCTCCTGCTGGTCCTCGGACAGTTCGAATCGCATCGGTCGCTCCTACGTCGTCGGTGCTGCGGGGTGCGGGGCGCGGGGGCTCATGCGCGCGGGAGCCCGAGCACGCGCTCGGCGATGATCGACTTCTGGATCTCGGTGGTGCCGCCCTCGATCGAGTTGCCGCGGGCGCGCAGCAGCTCGTAGCCCCATCGGTCCTCGCCCGAGAGCGCGTCGGCGCCGACGACGTCGACGGCGAGCTGGACGAGCAGCTGGTTCGTCTCGCTCCACAGCCACTTCGTCAGCGACCCCTCGGGGCCGGGCTGGCCGTACTGCTCGATCGCGGTCAAGCCCTTCCAGGCCATGAGCCGGATCGCCTCGGTCCGCAGGTGCAGGTCGGCGAGGCGGTCCGCGACGACGGGATCCTCGGACCGGCCGTTCTCGCGCGCCGTGGCGACGAGGCGGTCCAGCGCCTGGCGCAGACGCACCTGGAGGAAGAACGCCAGACCGGCGCGCTCGTTCATCAGCGTCGTCAGCGCCACCTTCCAGCCGTTGCCGACCCCGCCGACGACCATCGACTGCGGGACGCGCGCCTCGGTGAGGAACAGCTCGTTGAACTCCGGGCTGCCCGTGAGCTGGACGAGCGGGCGGACGTCGACCTCGTCCTGCTCCATGTCGAGCACCATGTAGGACAGGCCCTGGTGCTTCTTCGGGCGGGCCTTCGCGGCCCCGGTGGCGGCCGCCCCCGTCGCGGCACCGGCGCCGGTCGCGGCACCCGCCGCGGCGGCGGCGACGTCCGTGCCGGCTGACCCGGCGTCGACGGGGCCGCCGGTCCGGGCCACGAGCATGCACCACTTGGCGTACTGGGCCCCCGAGGTCCAGACCTTCTGGCCCGTCACGAGCCAGTCGGACTCCGGGTCGTCGGGGTCCTCGAGCACCGCGCGCGTGGCGACCGCCGCGAAGTCCGAGCCGGCGTCGGGCTCCGAGAAGCCCTGGCACCACGTCTCGTCCGCGGAGAGGATCGTCGGGAGCAGGCGCTCCTGCTGCGCGTCGTCGCCCCAGACCATCAGCGTCGGACCGGCGAGCAGGATGCCCAGCACGTCGGCCGGCAGCGGGGCGCCGGAGCGGCCGAGCTCCTCGAAGAAGATCGCCGTCTCGGTCAGCGTCGCGCCGCGTCCGCCGACCTCGGTGGGCCAGTGGACCCCGGCCCAGCCGCCCTCGGCGAGGGTGCGCTGCCACTCGCGCCGCCACTCCCAGGACTCGTCCTCGCCGTCGGGCTCGGGCGTCAGCGCGCCGGCGGGACCGTGCTCCGCCAGCCAGGCGCGCAGCTCGTCCCGGAACGTCAGCTGCTCGGGGGTGAAGGTCAGGTCCACGGCTGCTCCTCGGTGATGAACGGTGCTCCGGGAGGATCGCTCCCGTCCGGCCGGGCCGCGCGGTCGCGCTCCCGGGTCGTCCCCAGGCTACGGCGTGCCCCGGAGGGCGGGGGCGGGGTGGCCCGGGAGGCGGCCGAGGACAGGCGGCGATCGCCCCGCTCCGCCGAGGACCGATCCGAGGACGGTGCACACGCGTGCGTGACCCCCTCACACGCGGAACGGTCGATCCGTGTGACCATGGAGTGATGTCCCCCTCCTCCGATCAGCTCCCGGCGCTCGCCGACGTCGAGCAGGCGCTCCGCGCGTCGTGGTCGCTCGAGACCTCCGACGATCCGGACGACTGGTCGCCCGAGAACCCGGCGCTCGGGCAGTGCGCCGTCTCCGCCCTGGTCGTCCGTGCGCTCTACGGCGGCGACATCGTCATCGCGACGGTGCTCGACCGCGACGGCGAGCGCACCCCGGACGGGCACGCGTGGAACGTCCTGCCCTCGGGCGAGCAGGTCGACTTCTCGTTCGACCAGTTCCTCGACGGCGAGGGCCTGGGTCCCGAGATCGTCACGGAGCCCGTCATCGACGGCGACCCGCAGCGCGCGCACCTGCTGGCCGAGCGCGTCTCGCGGATCCTCGGCGTGCCGATCGAGCTGCCGCCGAACCCGCTGGCGGCGCAGGACGCCGTCGGCGACGCCGGCGAGGGCGACGAGCCCGGGCCGAGCCCCGAGGGGCACTGGCGCTAGGCGCGGCGGCCGTCGCCGGACGGCCGCGCCCCGCGGGACCTACTTCCAGCGCCCGAGCAGCTCCTGCGTGTGCTCGGTCAGTGCCATCTGCAGCAGCGGACCGAACGTCACGCGGCCGACGCCGAGCCCCTTCAGGCGCTCCAGGGTGTGCTTCCCGGGGTGCGCCGTGATGTTCACCGGCACGTCGATCGCCTTCACGATCGCGGCGATCAGCTCGTCGTCGTCCTGGATCTTGACCGGGTAGACCGTGTCGGCGCCGGCGGCGACGAGCGCCTCCAGCCGCTCGATCGCCTCGTCGAGCACGGACGACGGGTCCTCCGCGTGGGCGAACAGGTCGGTCCGCCCGTTGATCACGATCGGCACGCCCGCGTCGTCGGCCGCGGCGCGCAGCCCGCCGACGTAGGCGGCGTGCTCCTCGGTCGTGCGCAGCCGTCCGCCCTCGGAGTGGACCGTGTCCTCGAGGTTCAGCCCCGCCCCGCCGGCCTCGACCAGGCCGGTGATCAGGTCGGCCGGATCGGCGCCGTAGCCGGCCTCCAGGTCGACGGAGATCGGCACGTCGACGGACGCGATGATCGGCCGCACGGCCGTCAGGACCTCGTCGAGCGTCTGACCCTCGTTGTCCTTCGCGCCGCGCGAGTCGGCGAGCGGGTGGCTGCCGATGGTCAGCGCGTCGAAGCCGGCGCCGGCCGCGACCTTCGCGGACCAGACGTCCCACACCGTCGGCAGCACCAGGGTGCCGCCGCCTCCGTGCAGCTCCTTCAGGCGCTGCGCGTTCTTCACGGTTCGGTCGTCGGCCATGTCGTTCCTCCGTCGGGGTCGGAGCGGCGTCCGCCGCCCCACCCGCAACTGTCCCATCCGGAGGCCGGCGAAACCGGCGCGCGGGCGATCGCGCCGCCCCGCGCGTCCGTCCGGGCGACCGGGCGGCGAGCGTCGTCGCGCCACGCCGCACGCATCTTTAGGGTGTCCTACATGCGATTCCCCACCCTCGTGGTCGCGGCGGCGGCCACCCTCGCCCTCGCCGCCTGCGGCTCCGACGACGACACGACCCCGGCGGGCGACGGCGCCGCCTCGTCGACCGCCACCACCGGGACCGCCGCGTCGGCGGCCCCCGGCCCGTTCCCCGTCTCGCTCACGCACAGCTTCGGCCGCACCGAGATCGACGAGGCCCCCTCGCGCGTGGCCACGATCGGCTTCAACGAGGCGGACTTCGCGCTCGCGCTCGGGGTCCAGCCGATCGCAGAGCGGCAGGTCCTCGGCGACTTCGACGCCACGAAGCGCCCCTGGATCTCGGAGGCCGCGCGGGCGGCGAAGCCCGTCTCCGTCGGGTCGGACGAGATCGAGTTCGAGAAGCTCGCCGGCGCCCGGCCCGACGTCATCCTCGGCATCTACTCGTTCATCGACGCCGGCGCGTACGGCAAGCTCCGCCAGATCGCCCCGACGGTCGCGCAGGGCAAGCAGTACGAGCTCGGCGCCGAGCCGTGGGACCAGCAGCTGCTCGACACCGGAAAGGCCCTGGGACGCGAGGCGCAGGCCAAGCGGATCGTCGGCGAGGTCGACAGCCGGTTCGACGCCGCCACGAAGGAGCACCCCGAGTTCGCCGGCAAGACCCTGACGGTCGCGTTCGAGGGCGGTGGGACGCTGTTCAACCTGGCCGACTCCGACCTGCGCCAGCAGTACTTCACCGACCTCGGGTTCAAGACGCCCGAGGGCGCCGGCGTCGAGAACATCAGCAAGGAGCGCCTCGACGTCCTCGACCAGGACGTCCTGGTGCTGATCACCGACGACCCGGACGGGATCTCGGACGACCCGCTCTTCGAGCGCCTCGACGTCGCCAAGGAGGGCCGGGTGGTCACGGTCGCCACCAGCGACGCGTTCGCCGGCGCGCTGGGCTTCAACAGCCCGCTGAGCCGTCCGTTCCTGCTCGACCAGGCCGTCCCGCGGCTGGCCGCGGCGGTCGACGGCGACCCGGGCACGGCCGTCGAGGCGACGGAGTAGCAGGACCGGGGGCGCCGGCGGGGGATCGCGGACGCACGTCCGAGCCCACCGGCGCCACGGGCCGCCGCCATCCGGCATGATCGGGACATCGTCCCTTCACCAGGCCCATCGGTCCCGCGCGCGCGGTCTCTGCGCCGCCTGACGCTGCTGGCGGTCGCGCTCGCCGCGGTCCTCGTCGCCTGCCTGGCGCTCGCGCTGCGCGCCGGCTCGGCGGACGGCGCTCCGGGGGACCCGCTCGCGGACCTCATCGGCGGGGTCGGCGGACCGTCGGGCGGCGCGGCGCCCCCCGCACCGCAGCCCCTCGCGGACGGGTGGTCGCGCGTGCAGGACGCCGCCGACGCCGGCCTCGGCGCGAGCCGTCAGACCGGGGCCGGCGACGGCTGGGTCCCCGTCACGGTCCCCGACGTCACGCAGCCCGAGGCCAGCCCGGCCTCCTACGCCGGCTCGGTCTGGTGGTACAAGCGCCGCGTCACCGTGCCCGCCGCGACACCCGGGGCGACCTGGGCGCTGCGCTTCGAGGGCGTCCGCCGGGTGTCGACCGTCTACGTCGACGGTCAGGAGCAGGCCCAGAACGACGACCCGTACTCGCCCTTCGAGGTCGAGCTGCCCGAGTCGTCCGCCGGGCGCACGGTCACCGTCGCGCTGCGCGTGGACGGCCGCCGGCCGAAGCCCCTCTCGGAGGGCTGGTGGAACTGGACGGGCATCGTCCGCCCGGTCGCCCTCGTCCCGCGGGCCCGCCTCAACGCCGTCGACCCGATGGTCCAGGGCGCCACGTCGTGCACCGCCGCCGAGCAGTGCGACCGCACCCTGCGCGTGCGCACCAACGTCCGCAACCGCACCGGCGCCTACCTGCCGCTGCGCCTGCGGGTCAGCGTCACCGACGGCAAGGGCACCGTCCTGGCGTCGACGACCCAGGACCAGGGCGGCGTCGACGGCGGCGCCACGCGCAACGTGTCGCTCGAGCTGCCCGTCCCGAAGGCGCGCCTGTGGTCCCCGTCGGACCCCGCCCTCTACACCGCCACGGTCGACGTCGTCTCCGGCGTGGCGACCGAGCAGCGCGTCGTGCGGCGCGTCGGCTTCCGCAGCGTCACCGCCGTCGGCTCCAAGCTGCAGCTCAACGGGCGCGAGCTCCGGCTGCGTGGGTCCTCGGTCCAGGAGGACCTGCCGGGCCGCGGCGCCGCGCTGCGCGACGTCGACGTGCAGCGGATCGTGCAGGACCTGCAGGACGCCGGGGCCAACGTCACCCGGGCGCACTACACGCTCGACGAGCGGCTGCTCTCGGCGCTGGACCGCGCCGGGATCATGGTCTGGTCCCAGGCCCCGGTCTACCAGAGCACCAGCCGGCTGAACGACGCCGCCTACCGCGACCGCGCCCTGCGCACCAACCAGCGCGCCGTCGTCGCCAGTCGCAACCACCCGTCGGTGATCGTCCACTCCGTCGGCAACGAGCTCTCCGCCCAGGTCGACAAGTTCCCCGGGGCGGTCGACTACCTGGCGCGGGCCCGCGCCGACGCCCAGACGCTCGACCCGTCCGTGCCCGCGGCGATCGACCTCGTCAACTACCCGAACTACCCGATCCAGTCGGCCTACGGGCAGTTCCCGGTGCTCGGCCTCAACGTGTACTTCGGGTGGTACACCGGCAAGTCCGGGAAGCACTCCACGAGCCGCCCGAGCTCGTTCGCCCCGCACCTGCGGCGCCTCCGCCGGATGTACCCCACGGCGGCGATGGCGATCACCGAGATGGGGGCCGAGGGCGTCCGCAACGGGTCCCGCACGAAGAAGGGCACGCTCCAGTTCCAGGCGCGCTACTTCAACCAGATGATGAACGTCATCGACGCCGACCCGGCCCTGTCCGGCGCGCTCTACTGGACCGCCCGCGAGTTCGCGATCAAGCCCAGCTGGACCGGCGGGACGCCCTCCTCCTTCGCCAAGCGCGACGGCATCCACCGCAAGGGACTCCTGACCTACGACGGCCGGCCCAAGCCGGTCTGGACCTCGGCGAAGAACCGCCTGGACGGCAGCGTCTGGGGCGTCGGGGCGGCGCCGCGGACCGCCTACGGCCGCTGAGGGTCGCCGGGGGCGGACGACCACCGACGGCCGCTGAGGGTCGCCGGGGGCGGACGACCGCCCAGGCGGGCAGGTCTCGAGGGGCGGCCTCCGGGACCGCCGAGGCCGACCGGCCTGCGGGGGCCCGGCGCCGACCGAGACGCCCGGGGCGGTCAGACCCCGACGGTCCGGTGGTGGACGGCCAGTCGCTTCTGGAACGTCGTCATCTCGCGCCACGAGCCGACCGCCGCGGGGACCGCGCCGAAGACGGGGATGGCGCGCAGGCCGCGCGAGCGCAGGCCCTTCGCCGAGAACCGCTCGCGCAGGCCCGGCAGCTGCCGCAGGCGCCAGATCAGGCGCAGCGTCGACCACGGGGTCCACTTCTCGGGGATCGCGTCGCGGAGCACCTGGCCGCCGCGGACCACGAGCGCATCGAGCAGCGACCCGTCGTCGCTGCCGTCGGCGATGGCCTCGGCCTGCGCCGCGTCGTCCAGGAGCGCCCAGGCGACCAGCAGGTCCGACGCGATCTGCTCGTCGGTGCGGTCCGGGAAGCGGTCGAGCGTGGCGGACACGCCGGCCCGCGCCTGCTCGACGAGACCGACGACCTCGGTCGGGATCAGGCCCGGGGCACCGAAGGCGCCGGTCAGCGCGCCGCGCAGGCCCACGCGTGCACGGGCGTGGGTGGGGCGATCCGCCCGGCGGGCGGCGGCGCGGTCCTCGGCGGACTCCTCCCGCAGCAGCCCGACGAGCGCGACGAGCACCTGCTCGGGCACGCGGGGCAGGCGACCGGACCCGCTGCGCGGCCGGTAGGCGGCCACCGCGCGGCCGGTGGCGGCGCCGAGCTCCTTGACCTGACGGGGGGAGAGCGGCAGCAGGGGTTCGTCCGGCATGGCGGGGAAGGCTACGCGGCGGGTCCGGACGCGGGCGTGACGGATCCCGGCGGATCGCCCGGCCCCCGTCCCGCCCCGCGATCCCGGGCGGTCCGCCGCTCGACCCGACGCAGCAGCGGGCGGGCCACCGCGAGCATCCCGAGGATCGCCGCGACCGCGGCCCAGAGCAGCGGATCGTCCGCGGAGAGGTGCTCGAGCCGCCCGCCGAGCAGCACGACGATGCACGTCAGCGGCACGTAGCCGACGACGGTGGTCCAGGCGAAGCGCCTCACGGGCACGCCGAGCGCGCCGGGCACGATGCTCGCCAGCGTGAAGGGGACGATCGGGACCAGCCGCGAGGCCAGCAGCGGGAACGCCCCGGCGTGTTCCAGCATGCCGGCGAGCCGATCCACCCGATCGCGACCGAAGAGCCGCCGGGCCGCGGGCGTGCCGATCCACCGTCCGAGCGCGTAGCCCAGCAGGCCGGTCAGCAGCCACGAGACGAGCATCAGCGGCACGCCGATCCAGAACCCGTAGACGTACCCGGCGACGGCCAGCGCCAGCTCGGCCGGATACGGGATCACCGTGTGCACCAGGACGAGCGTCACGAGGACCAGCGCACCGGCGACCCCGAGGTCCCGCAGCTGGTCGCGGAGCGCGCCGGTGTCCCCGTCCAGGGCGTGGCCCAGCGCGTCGTGGAGCGGCGGCACCGCGAGGACGAGCGCGAGCAGGCCTGCCGTGATGGCGACCGTCGCGACGGCCGCCACGGTCCGCGGGCCGACGACGGGGCGCCTGGGGACGACGGGGTCGGCGCGGGCGCCGGGCTCGGCGTCGGCGCGGGAGCCGGCGTCGGCGCGGGGACCGCTGCGAGGGCCGGTGCCTGCCATCCACCGACGGTACGGCCGGGACGCCGGCCGGAGGTGGCGGGACGGTGAACGTCGGCGCGTCCTCTGCGGGCGGGTGTCCTCGCCCCGCGGGCGTTTTCGGCGGGCGGGCGTCTTCGGCGGGCGGATGTCCTCGGCGGGCGGGCGTCTTCGGCGGGCGGATGTCCTCGGCGGGCGGGCGTCTTCGGCGGGCGGGCGTCTTCGGCAGGCAGGCGTCCTCGGCGGGCGGGTGTCCTCGGTCCCCGATCGCGACCGTCCGGCCCGCGGTCGTCAGTCGTCGGCCGCGGCGTCGAAGGTCGCCCGCGCCCGCTCGACCCCCGGCATCGTCTCGGTCGTCCAGGCGAGGAGCGCGTCGATCAGGCCCTGCAGGCTCTTCCCCAGCGGCGCGATCCGGTACTCCACCGCGAGCGGCCGCGTGCCGGTGACGACCCGTTCGACCATGCCGTTGCGCTCCAGCCGCCGGAGCGTCGTGGTCAGCGACTTCTGCGTCACGAGCGGGATCGCGCGGCGCAGCTCGTTGAACCGGAGCGTCCGGTCGCACAGCTCGTCGAGGACCTGCAGCGACCACTTGTCGAGGACCTGGTCGAGCAGCTCGCGGTGCGGCGCGGCGATGACGGCCCGGTCCGGGGCCGCGACGGTGGTGTCGTCCATGAAACCTAGTCTCGTTGAAGTGGCCGCCGGACACCAGGTACACCTGGGATACCACGCACAACGACGTCTCCGAGGACCCGATCATGACCGTGAAGCTCCACTCCCCCGAGGGCATGTTCCAGCCCGTCCCGTACCGCCACGTCTCCGTCGCCACCGGCACGCGCCACGTCCACGTCGCGGGCCAGATCGCCCGCGATGCCGACGGCCGCCCGGTGGCCCCCGGCGACCTCACGGGCCAGACCGGACACGCCCTGCGCAACGCTGCCCGGGGTCTCGCGGGCGCCGGCGCGACCTTCGACGACGTCGTCCGCATGCGCTTCTTCGTCACGGGCTGGAGCCCCGACATGATGGACGCCTTCCTGGCCGGCATCGACGCGGTCGCCGCGGAGCTGGGCATCCCGCAGCCGCTCCCCCCGGTCTCGCTCATCGGGGTGGACTACCTGTTCGAGCCGGACGTCCTCGTCGAGGTCGAGGCTTACGCGATCCTCGACTGACGGGCGGCGGGCGGGGCGGCGGGGCCGGGCGGGCGGGCGGGCGGG